>DATIXC010000074.1:0-3683 GCA_035518995.1 Methanomassiliicoccales archaeon
CAATCTGAAGAAGAAGGGCATCGTGGTCTACGAGGGCGCAAGGGGAACCTTGGCGGAGACCATCATGAATTGGGGCCAAGGAAGGCTGGCCAGACATATCTGACATGATTCTTAGCGAGATCACGTTGTTACGGCCTATCCGCGATCATGGTCCAAAGCCCTTCCTGGAAGGCCTTAAGGCCGTACGAGGGGCCGTGGTCAACGAGCTATGAGGCATCCCCTGTGCCGCTCGAATGCGAGCCGAACGATGGCCGCATCTCTCGTTCTTCAAAAATAATCAAAAATAAGAGAAATGGGGAAAGGGTTTCTACGTGCCTGATGGAGTGATGCGGCTGATGATCTTCTCTGCATCCTCGATTTGTGCCCTCAGCCTTTCCACCTGCTCCATCTGACTCTCTAGGGAGGTCTCCTCCAGCTTCCTCACCTTGTACTCAGCCTCCGTGGCGGGCTCCAGGTACGCGGCGTCGTAGTACAGCCCGTAGGTGTCGAGGAGTACCCATCGACCCTCCGGTCCCTCTACGATCTCCTGCACCTTTCCCACCGTCCCGGTGTTCCGGTACTTGGCGAAGTCGCCGACCTTCATCGTTCACCTGCTTATGCGGGCGGGATGATGACGGTCCTCTCGCCGGCTGGCATGAACTCGCGTATGGCGCCGCGACCGAACTCCTTGGTGATGTTCGCGAAGTCGAACGGGAGGTTCTTGTCCGCGAAGGCCACCTTGATGAGCGGGCTGCAGGCGAACGCGTCGCCGCGGGCCGCGTGGGACGCAGCGGCGATGCCGCCGTATCCGGACAGGTGACCGACGTTCATGGCGTAGTTCGGGTAGTTCGGGCCACGGAGCTCGTGGGGCAGGCCCTCGTCGCTTCTGTAGGCCAACGAGTTGGAGGAACCGCACTGGTCCTGCAAGTCGTATCCATAGAAGCCTAGGCGGCCAAGCCTCTCCTTGTGCTGGAGCATCGAGAGGTACCAACCGTTGATACCGCAGTCGGCGTTGCCAGTTGCCATCGCACAGGCGATGCCAGTGGCTGCCGCGGCTACGGTCGCGCGTTGGGAACCACCGAAGTGGGCCTCCATCGCTGCCGGGAACCGCTCGTACATCTCCAGGGCGTAGGAGTTGACCTCCGTGCCAAGCTTCTCCACGTTCTCGAGGCTGGGCTTCAACTTTGTCAGGCCACCGTACTTGTCCTTGATCAGGTCCACAGCCCAGTAGGTATAGTCCTCAAGGATGTTGTCGGTATATGCCGCGGTGGAGTACTGTGTGAAGCCGACGCCACCAGACATGTAGGAGCCGAGGTAGATCTGGTCGAAGATAACAGCGCCCAAGGCGACGGTTTCCAGGGCTGCCCTGGCCGGGTCGTCCGGGAACTTCCTCATCGACTGCACCATGTCCGCCAGGAACCCGAAGGGAATTCCACCGGGCTCGTTCGGGCCGCGGGCGCGGCGAGCGGGCATCATGGTACCCATTTCCAGCACGGACGCGTGCTTGGCGGCGAAGGCGAAGTCCGCGATCGCGGCCTCACCGGCAGCCAGGCGGTAGGAGGTGATGAACGCCATGGAGATCTGCATCGCAGACCACCTGGACATCGTACCACCATCGCAGACGCGGCCGACGATGGTCGGGCACGCGATCTTCTGCCACAGGGCGTTGCCAACGGCCTCCTTCAGCTGCTTGGCCTGGTCCGCAGGGAACTCCTTGTTGATGTCGATCCTGAACTGCTTGTCGATCTCGTCCATCAGCTCGTCGTTCCCGGAGAACACCTTGACGTAGCAGTCCGCGGTCAAAGCGGGGCTGCACTCGGCCATGTGCTCCTGCACGACTGCGCCACCGGGCATGGTGTGGTTCACTGCCTCTAGGTAGCGGTTGATCGTCTCAGGGGTGACCTCCTTGCCCAGCCTCTTCTCGATCACGGTGTGAGCGGTGTCGAGGCCGGACACGACGGTCCTCCTGATGTCGTCCCATGCCTGCTGCATGGCGGCGTTGTTGACGAAGTGCAGGTCGTCCGCCTCACCATAGATGTCCGTGTGGGACAGCTGGTAGGGCATGAGGACACGCTGTCCAAGGGGAACACCAATGTCCTGGTTCATCATGACGATGCCACGGGCCTTGGCGATCTTGTTCGCCTGCTCCACCCACTCCCTCTTCCTCTTCGACTGCTTCCAGCCGCCAAAGGAGTAGTAGTTGGTGTTGACCTCCGTGGGGTCCTCCTTGAACTTCTTCTTCATTGCCTTCATGAACAGCTTCTCTTTCTCTTTGGCCATTGCTTACTCCCCCTTGATGTTGAAGGGCTGGTAGCCAGCTAAGGTCCTCAACCTGTGAATCCTGTTGATGACCAGCATGACCTCCTTATCGTCCCTCATGTCCACGTCATCGGCGCGGAACATGGTGGTCCTCTTCTTCAGCTCCTCCTCCTTCATGGGCTTACCCACGGAAATGGGCTTGTCCAACGGAAGAGCGACCTGGTCCTTGACGTACTCCACCTCGCCCTTCTTGGCGTTCCAGCGGTACCTCTGCCAGGCGTCGAACATCAGGCCGTTCTCATCCAGCCTGCAGGCGTGGCCGTGCACGGTCGCACCGCGGATACCGGTCTTGGCGGGGTCGAAGGACTCATTGTCGATGAGCTCCTTGGCGACCTTCTCCAGGTCCCTCTCTCTCATTTCGATAATCTGCCTTCCGGAGAGGGTACCGGTGTCGATGCCGCGGTAGCGGTCCATGTACATCCAGGCGCGCACGTAGGGGATGATGGGCGCGAAGTAGACGGAGTCAGTGAACTGAACGTACCTGATCCTGTCTCCCTTCTTGGCACCCTCGATGGGCGTGACCAACTGCCTGATTGGGCAGTCCGGCTCGGTTCCCTCGTCCAGTGGCGGGTGGATGCTCTTGTAGTCCTCACCAGGGGCTCTGTGACCAAGGATCTTGATCACGTCGTCCATGGCGACGTCTCGGAGCTTCTCCAGCTTTACTTTCGGGTCCAGGAACTTCCTCCTGTTCTTCGCAGGGATGGTCGCTCCGGGATAGTATTGTCTCTCGTACTTAGCCATCATGAACACCTCTTTTTTGCATAGTCGGTAACGGTTGGCTTGAATTTCGAGTATCTCCCAACCTCCAGATCGAACCCGAATGGCAGCAGCTCCTCGCAGATCGTCTCGATCTTGGACAACGCCTGATTGACGTTGTCGATGTCGTCGATCTCCACGAAGATGCGGCCAACCAGGACTCGCAGCTCGGTCTCCTTCCCCTTGACCTTGATCTTCTTCCTGTCCGGGTGGTTCACCGGCAGACCCGCAGCGGGGCCCAGGGTGATCTTCTCGGGCAGGCCTTCCCCTTGGCAGGTTATCTGCCTCACGTGCTTGACCTCGTAGAGCCGGTTTATCAGCTTCTCGGTGGTCGTGGCGTGGAGCAACCTGGTGGGCATGATCATTATCTCGGGTAGCGGGACAGCCTCTGGGGTCGAGGTACCCTTCATCAGGCCACCTCGCTCCTGATCTTCTTTGCCTCCTTACCGACTGCCTTGAACGGTGCCTTGAACTCCGGTATGTCACCGAAGACGTCTCTCACCAGAGAGGATGTCGACTCGGGCGAGAACATCTGGGTACCGGCGTCAACAGCGCAGCCAGCAGCGATCACAGGTATGACCGTGCCCTTCGCGTGCTTCGTCACGACGTGGTTGCCATGGAACAGTCCA
>DATIXC010000075.1:0-2786 GCA_035518995.1 Methanomassiliicoccales archaeon
TGGTGCGCAACGCCCTCATCCAGAAGGTGGCGGTCGAGGAGCGCTCCTCCCCGGGCATCTACATCTCCAACCGCAAGTACAAGGACGTGCTGACCAACATCCCCGAGGGCGAGCAGATCGTCTACCTCAGGGAGGACGGGCAGGACGTGCGGGACTTCGACTTCAAGGACGACGTCACCTTCGTCCTGGGAGACGACCAGGACCTGACGCCCGAGGAGGAGGAGGCCCTCCTGGCCTACGGCCCGCAGGTCATCTCCCTAGGGCCGAGGTCCTACCACGCGGACCACTGCATCACCATCGTCAACAACGAGCTCGACCGGCGCGGCCCGGCGCGGGCAAAGGTCAGGGCGGTTCCTTGACCCTCTGGGCCATGGTCCTCGCCAGCTCCTCCGCCCTCTTGAGGTCCTCGGCCGTTGGATAGCCGTTGACGTCGATCGCCCCCAGCGCCTCCAGCTTGAGGGGGGCGAGCACCTCCAGAGCCTGCTTGACCGCCCCGCCCCCCCAGCCGTAGGACGAGAGCACGACGGCGTACTTGGCCGGGGGCTTGATCAGCTTGACCACGTTGGCGGCGTGAAGCATCAGGGGGTGCATGCCTCCCAGGACGGTCGGGCCGGCGAGGACGATCCCCCTCGAATCCACCAGGTCCCCGGCGATGGAGGCGAGGTCGCTCACCGCCAGGTTGTAGACCTCCGCCTCGACGCCGGAGCGCATGAGCGTCTGGGCGAACACGTCGACCAGGGCCTTTGTCGCCTGCCACATGGTGGCGTAGCAGATGGTCACCTTCGGGACGGTCTCGCCCTGCGTCCACGACAGATAGGCGTTGACTATGGCCTCGGGGTCCCTGTGGACCGGGCCGTGGCTCGGGGCGATCATCCTGATCTCCATGCCCTCGAGCTTGCCCAGCCCGTTCCTGCCGTTCTTGGCGAAGGGCATCATGATCTCCCCGAAGTACTTCTTGGCGTACACCAGGAGGTCGGGGACCTCGTCCGAGAAGACGCCTCCGGCATGGTGCGAGCCGAAGAAGTCGCAGGGGAACAGCACCTTGTCCTCCTCGAGGAAGGTGAACATGGTCTCGGGCCAATGCAGGAAAGGCGCCTCGATGAATCTTAGGGTGCGACCGCCTAGGTCGAGCCTATCGCCGTCCTTGACCATCATCATCCTCTCCTCGGGCACGTGGAACAAGGCCGTGGCCATCTTGGCGCCCTTAGCGGTCAGCACCAGCTTGGCCTTGGGGTTGTGCTCCAGGACGAAGGGGATGTTGCCCGCGTGGTCGGGCTCGGCGTGGTTCATTATCAGGTAGTCGATCTTGCCCCAGGAACCGAGCTGCTCCAGCTTGCCCTCGAGCTCCCGCTCGAAGCCGGGGTTGACGGTGTCGATGAGCGCCGTCCTCTCCCTCCCGGTCACCAAGTATGAGTTGTAGGTCGTCCCCGCAGGCAAGGGGATCAGGGCGTCGAAGAGCCTCCGGTCCCAATCCCGCACTCCCACCCAATAGACACCGACCGTGATCTCCCTGGTCTCGTGCATCGTCCTCACCTGGGGGTTCGGACGCAGCCGGACATATTTGTAACAATCGGAACATGCTTTTCAATTAAGCTTTTATCCTACGAGGGGATTAAGCGCCACTGGCATGAGCGACAGGATAGCACAGCACCGACATTGCCGGAAGTGCGGCAAGGCGTTCGTGGGAAGCGAGGCGTTCTGCTCCCAGGAGTGCAAGTCCACCCACGACACCAGCCTGCAGAAGAAGAAGAAGCAGTTGACCATACTCTACTTGGCAACATTCATCATCCTCATTTTGGCTCTAGCCTATGTGAGTCTATGAACAAGGTCGGCGTGGGCGGTACCTTCAACGTGCTCCACCGGGGGCACCGGGCCCTCTTGGACAAGGCGTTCGAGGTGGGGGACGAGGTGGCGATAGGGGTGATGTCCGACGCCTACGTCGCCAGCCACAAGGAGCGCTCCGTGCCGCTGGAATCCCGCTTGGGCGCGATCCGGGCCTACCTATCCTCCAAGTCCAAGCCCTTCGCCATCAACGTCATCGAGGACGCGGAGGGCAACCTCATGAAGGACGCGTCCCTGACAGGCCTGGTGGTCTCGCCCGAGAGGTTCACCCAGGCGGAGCAGCTGGCGAGGAGGCGCAGGGAGATGGGGCTGGGCGAGCTGCGCATCTACCGCATCGGCCACATCCTGGCGGACGATTGCACGCCCATCAGCTCCTCCCGCGTCATGGAGGGAGAGATCGATGCCGAGGGCAGGATGCTGCGCCCTATGAGGGTGCACGTCGGGTCGGACAACCCGGTTAAGGTTCAGGCGGTGGCCGGCGTCCTGGCCAGGATCTTCGGGGACGTGGACGTGACCGGCCACAGGGTGGCGGTCAACGTCCCTTCCGAGCCCTGGGGCGAGGAGGTGGAGAGGGGCGCGGTCGAAAGGGCCAGGAAGGCCTTGGGGAGCGCGGACTTCGGGGTCGGCGTGGAGGCGGGTATCTTCGAGCGCCAAGGGGATCTCTACGACGTGCAGTTCTGCGCCGTGGTGGACAAGATGAACCGGGTGACGGTGGGCCACGGCTCGGGCTTCAGGTACCCGCCCAAGGTGTCCGAGCTGCTGCGGAAGGGGATCACGGTGGGGGACGCCTTCAAGCTTTTGTACGAGCAAGAGAAGTCGGGGAGGGGGAACGGGGCCATCGGCTTCCTGACGCACGGCATGCTCAAGAGGTCCGAGCTCACCGAGCAGGCCGTTGTGGCGGCCATGGTGCCGCGCATGCGCAAGGAGCTCTACTTCGAGGATTG
>DATIXC010000076.1:0-3182 GCA_035518995.1 Methanomassiliicoccales archaeon
GTGACGGTGTTGATGTCGACCAGTTTGGAGACCTTGACGAAAGCCCCCAGCATGGCGGTGTTGGCCATGGGGCGGCCAATCTCCTCGGTGGAGATCTTGGTGGCGTTCACGGCGAAGACATGGTAGTTGCCGAACATCGCCTTGAGCTTCTCCTTGGAATCGGGATAGTTCACGATCACGCTGCTCTTCTCGGTCAGCCCCTCCTTGACCATCGGGTTGGCCAGCAATGTGTGGTCGAGGACGACCACGTAATTGGGATAATACACCTGGCTGTGATTGTTGATGGGCTTGTCCGATATGCGAGCGAACGCCCTGATGGGCGCTCCCATCCTCTCCGGGCCGAACTCTGGGAAGGCCTTGATGAACTTGCCTTCCTTGAGCGCGGCGCCGGCCAGGATCTCGTTCGCCGTGACGACCCCCTGCCCGCCCCTACCGTGCCATCTGATCTCGACTGTGCTCACGTGAAACACTCTCTCACGCCTGCCCTCCAGTATCTGATTATCGTATTTGAAGATTTCATTCGTTTGTTACGAAACGCACTGAATATCCTACGAAACTGCGGAAAGTATTCGATGGAATACGATTCTCAAAGACTCTTTTTATGATGAAAAGAATAGATTGAATGAAGTAAACGGAATGGGAGGAATGGCCCTTTGGGCCTGTGGAGGCAGCACCTGTACGCATCTCACCTAGAAAGAAGGACATCCAAGCATTATGGCACCTCCATCCAAGACGAATTCGCTTTCGATCGGGCCGCAAAAGCAAGTCGTATCGGAATCTGTACGCTCGTGAAGCGCAACTGGCTTGCCTCCTCCGTCACCAACCCCAATAAGGTTAATACCAATGAGTTTATTCGACTATCGCATCATGTAACATGAGGGCTGCGGCACTCCGCAATCCTCGCGAAAACCCCTTCTGACCACTTTGGTGAGCCTATGAAGAGGATAATGAGCATCGCGGAATTGGGAGTGAATGACATACCTATCGCCGGCGGCAAGGCTGCTAACCTCGGGGAGCTTATCTCGGCAGGCTTCAACGTCCCTGGCGGATTCGTTCTGACGACGGTCTCCTATGATTATTTCCTGGAGAAGAACGACCTCCTGGAGAAGATCACACCGCTCCTCGAGAAGGTCGACGTCTCCTCCGAGGCTTCCTTGCAGGATTGCTCGCAAGGGATCCGCAAGGCCTTCGACGATGCTCAGGTCCCAGAGGACCTAAGATTCGAGATCCTCAAGGAATTCCACTCGCTATTCGAGGCGAAGAAGAAGGTGGGCCTGGTGGCGGTCCGGTCCAGCGCCACCGCGGAGGACCTGCCCACAGCGTCCTTCGCCGGACAGCAGGACACTTTCCTCAATGTGTACGAGCCGGACGACCTCATCGACAAGGTGAAGAAATGCTGGTCCTCGTTGTTCACCCCCAGGGCCATAGCCTATCGCTCCAGCAAGGGCTTCGAGCACTCGAAGGTAAAGCTTGCCGTGGTGGTCCAGAAGATGGTGAACTCAGAGGTGGCGGGGATAATGTTCACCGTGGACCCGAACTCGGAGCTGCCCCACATCATCGTCGAGGCGGGATACGGCCTCGGGGAGTCGATAGTCGGCGGCAAGGTCACCCCGGACACGTACGTCGTTGACAAGTTCCACACCAAGATCATCAACAAGCGCGTAGCCAAGCAGACCTGGAAGCTGGTGCGCGGGAAGACCGGCGATACCGTCCGGGAGGAGGTCCCCGCAGGGGACATCGAGAAGCAGAAGCTCACCGACGAGCAGATCCTGGAGATAGCGGATGTCGGCAACCAGATCGAGCTCCATTACAACAAGCCCATGGACATCGAATGGTGCTTGGAGGACGGGGAGTTCTACGTCGTCCAGGCCAGGCCCGTGACGACCCTGAGCAGCAACGGAGGTAAGAAGGTGGCGGAGAAAGGCAAGGAACAGAAGGAGTCGGGAAAGATCCTCCTGAAGGGCCTGGCGGCCAGCCCCGGTCTGGCCTCCGGCCCGGTAAGGCTCTATAAGGAGGAAGAGAGCCTGGACGTGGTGAAGAAGGGCGACATCCTGGTCACGGTGATGACCTCCCCGGACATGGTCCCTGCCATGACCAGGGCCGCGGCCATTATCACCGACGAGGGAGGGATGACCTGCCACGCGGCCATCGTGGCCCGCGAGCTGGGAACTCCCTGCATCGTTGGCTCCAAGGACGCCACCAAGATCCTGAGGGATGGCATGACCGTCACGGTGGATGGGGCTCGTGGTGTGGTCATCGAGGGCGAGCAGGAGAAGAAGGAGGAAGAGAAATCGTCGACGTCCGTGAGCATGAGCGTCCCGGTCACCGCGACCAAGATCATGGTCAATGTGGCCATACCGCACAAGGCGGAGGAGTACTCCAAGCTGCCCGTGTCCGGCGTGGGCCTGATGCGCATCGAGTTCCTCTTCACCTCCTTCATCGGCGAGCACCCCTCCCACATGGTGGAGCAAGGCCGCTCCAGAGAGCTGGTCGACAAGCTTGCCGAGGGCATAGGCATCGTGGGCAAGGCGTTCTTCCCCCGCCCCATCATCCTCCGGCTTAGCGATTTCAAGACCAACGAGTACAGGGACATGCCAGGCGGGGAGAAGTTCGAGCCGCCGGAGCAGAACCCCATGATCGGGTGGCGCGGCTGCTCGCGCTACGTCAGCGCCTCCTATCGCGACGCATTCAAGTGCGAGCTCCTGGCGGTGAAGAAGGCGCGCGAGGAGATGAACCTGAAGAACATCTGGGTCATGCTGCCGTTCGTGCGCACCGTGGACGAGGTCGTGGAGATCACGGCCATGATGGAGCAGGTCGGCCTCAAGCGGGGCAATGACTTCAAGCTCTACCTCATGGCCGAGGTCCCAGTGATCATCTTCATGGCCGAGGAGTTCTCCGAGGTCTGCGACGGCTTCTCCATCGGCTCCAACGACCTGACGCAGCTGATCATGGGCGCGGACCGCGACTCCGACATCCTGGCCAAGATGGGCTACTTCGACGAGAGGCAGGAGGCCATCAAGCGGGCCATCGCGCACCTCATCGAGGCGGCGCACAATAAAGGGGTTCCAGTGGGAATCTGCGGGCAGGCGCCGAGCGTGTACCCCGAGTTCACCGAGTTCCTGGTGCGCTGCGGCATCGACTCCATCTCCCTCAACCCCGACACCGTGGTCAAGACAATTGGC
>DATIXC010000077.1:0-6106 GCA_035518995.1 Methanomassiliicoccales archaeon
TCGCCGCGCTTGATGTCGTTCTTGGCGATGCCGCGGACGTTGAAGCCGACGTTGTCACCGGGCTTGGCCATGGGCAGCTGCTCGTGGTGCATCTCGATGCTCTTGACCTCGCCGACCTTGTTGGAGGGCATGAAGATGACCTTCATGTCCGGCTTGAGGATACCGCACTCCACGCGGCCGACCGGGACGGTCCCGATGCCGGTGATAGTGTAGACGTCCTGGATCGGGAGCCTCAGGGCCAGGTTGGTGGCCTGCGGGGGCACCTCGAGCATGTCCAGCGCCTGGAGCAGGGTCGGGCCCTTGTACCAGGCGAGGTTATCCGAGGGCTTGGTGGCGTTGTCGCCCTTGTACGCGGACAGCGGGACGATCGTCACCTTCTCCATCTTGTAGCCAACGCCCTTGAGCAGCTTGGTGACCTCCTCCTTGACCTCCTCGAACCGCTTCTGGTCGTAGGCGGGCTTGGTGGCGTCGATCTTGTTGATGGCCACGATGAGCTGGGTGACCCCCAGGGTCCTGGCCAGGAAGATGTGCTCCTTGGTCTGGGCCTGGGGGCCCTCGACCGCCGAGACCACCAGGACGGCCGCATCGGCCTGCGAGGTACCGGTGATCATGTTCTTGACGAAGTCCCTGTGGCCCGGGGCGTCGATGATGGTGAAGTAGTACTTGTCGGAGTTGAACCTCTTGTGGGACACGTCGATGGTGACACCGCGCTCCCTCTCCTCCTTCAAGGAGTCCATGACCCAGGCGAACTCGAAGGTCGCCTTGCCCTTCTCCTCGGCCAGCTTCCTGTACTTCTCGATCAGGTACGGTTCGATGTGGCCCGTGTCGCTCAGAAGGCGGCCGACAGCGGTCGACTTGCCGTGATCTACGTGACCAATGAACACCAAGTTCAAGTGAGGTTTCTCAGCCATGTTCCAGCCTCCATTTTTTGGATTTGGTTCTCCATACTATATTTCATATTTAACGGTTTTTCCGTCCTCAGCCCGAGTAGTAGGACGCGTCGTACGGCTCTGGATTGAGCCCCTTGCGCTTGCGGATGTCGGCCACGACCTTGGGCTGCAGCTCGGGCGGGACGCGCACGAAGCCGGAGTTCTCGGTCGACCATAGGGCACGGCCCTGGGTCGCCCCTCTTATGGCGGAGGCGAACCCGAACATCTCCGCCACGGGGGCCTTGGCCACGATGACCGCCGCCTCGCCCTCCTGGTGGATGTCCTCGATGGTGCCGCGGCGCGCCTGCACCTCGCGCACCGCATCGCCCATCAGGTCCTGCGGGACGTTGATGAAGATCTTCTGAATCGGCTCCATGAGCAGGCGGTCGCCGAGGCACATCGCCCCGTAGATGCCGCTCCTCACGGCGGGTATGACCTGCGCCGGTCCGCGGTGGACGCCGTCCTCGTGCAGCTTGGCGTCGACCAGGCGGATCTTCAGCCCCATGACCTTCTCCTGGGCCAGGGGCCCGAGGGTCATCGCCTCCTCGAAGGCCTGCTTGGCCAGGTCCATGGTCTCGTTGAGGTACTGGATGCCCTTGGTGACGTCCAGGAGGACATTGGTGTCCTTGAAGGCCACCACGCCCTTGGCCTCCTCTTTGTCCATGCCCAATTCCTGAAGTTGCTTGGCCAGGGCCTTGGGGTCCTTGATCTTCCCCTCGGTCTTGATGTCGCCGGCCTTGATGGCGCTGTACACGGCCTCCTCCAGCGGCATGACCTCGAAGTAGAACTTGTTGTGCTTGTTGGGGGACTTGCCCTCGAACGGCCCGCCCTTCTGCTTCACGCACTCGCGGTAGACGACGATGGGCGGCGAGGACTTGATCTCGCACTTGTGCTCGTTGACGATCCTGTAGATGGTGATCTCCAGGTGCAGCTCGCCCATGCCGGAGAGCAGGTTCTCGCCCGTCTCCTGGTTTATCTGGACGACCAGGGAGGGGTCCGCCTTGGCGACGGTCCTGAGCACCTCGACCAGCTTGGGCAGGTCCTTCATGTGCTTGGCCTCGATGGCCATGGTGACCACCGGCTCGGAGTAATGGGTGATCTTCTCGAAGGGCTCCATGTCCTTGAGGGTGGTGACGGTCGCGCCCGCGACGGCGTCCTTCAAACCGCCCACGGCGCAGATGTTGCCCGCGTCCATCTCCTCCACGGTGATGCGGTCTGCGCCCACGGACAATGCGACGGTCTGCACCCGGTTGGGGTTTCCAGCGCCGGAGATGTACATCTCCATGCCCTTTACAACCTTGCCTGAGAAGAGGCGGCCGACGGCGACCTCTCCCGCGTGGGGGTCCATGATGATCTTGGTGACCATCAGGGTGGTAGGTCCGTTGGGGTCGCAGTTCATCATCGCCTTCCCGACCTCGCTCTCCTGATCGCCTTTCCAGATGACCGGGATACGGATCTTCTGCGCCTCAAGGGGATTGGGGACGTGCTTGATGACCATGTCCAGCAGGACCTCGTGCACCGGGCTCTTCTTGGCCAGGGTCTTCTGGTCATTGTTGTGGCAGAAGTTGTAGACGTCCTTCATGCTGATGCCGGACTTCTTCATGTAGGGCGCGGAGACGGCCCAGTTGTTGAAGGCGGACCCGAGCCCCACCGTGCCTTCCTGGACGGAGACCTGCCACTCCTTGTTGAGGGGAGCTGGCAGCTGGGTCGAGATCCTGCGGTTGACCTCGGTCACGATCTGCACGAACCTCTGCTGCATCTGCTCGGGGGTGACCTTGAGCTCGTTGATCAGGCGGTCGACCTTGTTGATGAAAAGCACGGGCCGAACCCGCTCCTTCAAGGCCTGCCTGATGACCGTCTCGGTCTGAGGCATGATGCCCTCGACCGCGCAGACCAGGATGATGACGCCGTCCAAGGCCCTCATGGCCCTGGTGACGTCCCCCCCGAAGTCCACGTGGCCCGGGGTGTCGATGAGGTTGATTAGGTACTCCTGGCCCTCGAACTTGTGCACCATCGAGGCGTTGGCGGCGTTGATGGTGATGCCGCGCGCCTGCTCCTGCTCGTCGAAGTCGAGCATGAGCTGCTTTCCGGCCAGGTCCTCGGACATCATGCCCGCGCCAGCGATCAGGTTGTCGGAGAGCGTGGTCTTACCATGATCGATGTGCGCCGCGGTCCCGATGTTGCGGATCTGCTTGGGGATGCGCATGATGGCCTGAGCCTTCTTGATGTTGTCCTCTTTACGTCCCATGATACCACCTTGGTTCTATTGGCTCAACGCGCCGAGGACGCGACCCTCTCGACCTCTTCCTTTTTGGCCACGGAGAAAGAGTTCATGTCGTTCTTGGAGGCCAGGATCAATTCGTCTGCCAGGCACTCGTGGATGGGCTTGGTGTTCTTGAAGCTTGATTGGATTGCCCCCTTGGTCACGTTGCGTAGGGCGATGTCCAGCCTGCGGGACGGGGCGACGTCCACGGCCTTGGGCACGGAGATGCCACCGAACTGGAGCCGGGTGATCTCCTCGCGCGGGGCGGCGTTCTCCAGCGCCTCGACCAAGACCTGGATGGGGTTCTTGTTGGTCTTCTTGGCCACGACGTCGAAGGCCTGCTGCGTGGTGCGGTAGGCCTTCATCTTCTTGCCGGTGAAGACCTCGGTGCGCATCATATTGTTGATGAGCCTCTCGACGATGTTCAGGCGGGCCTTGCCGAACCAGCGCCCGGAGTGCCTGCCGTCGGTGTGAGGCACGACGGTCGGGGTGAGGTTGATGTACTTGGCCAGGCCAGCGTCCTTGACGACGACGTCGGAGACGCCGTACTTCCCGAAAAGGAGGAGGTCCTGCCGCGCGGCGGCGGGCGCTGGTGAGCTTTCTTGAGGATTGCCTTCCATCCCGTTCACCTCACCGGCTTCTCCTTGCGTCCCCGGACGAGCTCGTTCAGGGAAACGTTGTTGACCTGGATGACCTTGTACCTAACGCCGGGGATGTCGCCGTAGGAACGGCCCATCCTGCCACCGATGCCCTCGACCATGACCTCGTCGTGCTCGTCGATGAAGTTGATGGCGCCGTCGCCGACCGCGAAAGCGGTGATCTGGCGCCCGTTCTTGATGAGCTGGATCTTGACGCACTTCCTGATGGCGGAGTTGGGCTGCTTGGCCTCGATCCCCACCTTCTCAAGGACGATGCCCCTGCCCTGGGGTGCCCCCTCGAGGGGGTCGGACTTCTCCTTGAGCTTAAGGATGCGCTTCTTGTAGGAGCTGTCGCTCCACCGGTACTTCTGCCGGTCCTTCTTCAATTTTCTGGCCGTGTACATACCTCGTGCCATATGTTCACCTTTCAATGGGAAGCGACGCCCTATTACGCTAGTCGTATTTAAGCGTTAAGGGTTCAGCTAGATGCTTCAGCACGCTCTGCTAAGCCCCTCCGTTATTAGAACTTATTGGCCGAACCAGGCTCTCGCTTGCATTCGTGATCGCGAGGGAGCATCGTCGTTTATGATTTCCTCTTTTTCTTCCGAGCTCGATGGCGGGTAGGAACGGCATGACCCGAGCTGACGGACTCGACCTTTTTGTCAGACAAAAAGCAGACATTTTAATAGGTGAACGGACCCTATACGAACGGGATGGGATCATGCCGGCCGAGCAGAGCCTAGAACAAGGCAAGCTGACGCAGAGCAAGAGGGCTACGGAGGTCTCCCTGGCCACGGTCAACTCCGAAAGGTCGAGCCTGGAGCGCCATGAGAATCTCATACAGATCACGCTGGCTGCCGTCGTGCCGGGCATTATCGCCATGATGCTATACTCCTATTTCCTCTTCCCGGACCTGCTGCCGTTCCTGTTCGTGATCGCCATCGCAGCGGCGGCGCTCATGCTCGTTCCAGCCTCGAGGATGACCCAGCTCCATTATCGCACTTGGAGCGTCGACTCCTTGGTGCCGAAGCTGACCACCTCGCTGGTGGGGATGATCTACATCCTGGTGGTCGCCGTCTTCGCCGTGTCCATGATGTCCATCTTCGAGGGCTTCGCCCCCGAGCGGCCCTCGACCTTCGCCACGGTGGGCGGCCTCTTGCTGATGCTCATCGTCGTGATGGGCTACAGCGGTCAGACCAAGGACAAGTACCTGAGCAGGGAGAAGCGCTTCTTCCCGCACCCGGTGGAGGCCGTCGAGGAGCGTATCGCCATTCGCCTGCAGAAGGAGGGCAGGAAGCACAGGAGGAACCAGGGGCCGAACAGCACGGAGTTCGAGATCGAGGGCACCGACCTTCGCGTCCACGTGCGCAGGCTCAAGAAGGCTCACTCCGAGGTCCTGGTCTGCAACATCAACGATGCCAACCGCCAACACCTCGATCGGATAAAGTCCTGCATCGAGGGCGCCTAGGCCTTCCCTTTGGATTCGCCCTTCGCCAGCCCGCCAGCGATGATGTGCGCGACGCGCAGGGGCTCGGGGACCGCGCCCCTGACCATGCTTTTCCTTATGATCTCCTTCGCGTCGGCGTAGCCTACGCCTGCCAAGGATACCAGGATGGGCTTGTGGCCGGTCTCCACCTCCATCAGCTCCTTCCTGGTGAGCAGCTCGTACCTCCTCTCCCAGTCAGGGAAGTGCTTCCTCAGCGCCGCCTTCATCTTGACCAGGTCGGGAGGGTCGCGGGTGACGGTGATGATCGGCACGTGGATGGAATCATGCAAGGCATCGATGTCCACCAGGTTGAAGCCGCCCAGGGCCACGCCGTCGATCATGACCGCTTTCAGCTGGCGCTTGAAGCGCGACCCCTGCACCATCCCCTCCAGGACCTGGTTGGCGTCTTCGCCGTCCACCTCGCACTCTGAGCGCAGGACGCCCTCCAGGTAGTTCGGTAGGCGCATGACCACCCCCACCACCATGGCCTTCTGGCTATCGAACCTGAAAGGCGCGTCGTCCACCGCCAGAACGCGCACCTGCGGCTTCACCTACATCAGCCCCAGGTGGCCCGTGACCTTGTCTATGACCTCGTCAGGGGCCGGTCCGATGCCCAGGCAAGTGGTGGTGCCGGGCGGAAGCTCGGTCAGGCCCGCGTCGGTGATCAGGGAGGTGACAAGGCCGGCATCCTCTGCCTCGACCTTCAGCCGCAGCAGCTCCTGCAGAGACGAGACCTTGACCACGACCTTCTTCTGCCCCTCGGTGTACCAGCTCTCGAACCATGTGGGCT
>DATIXC010000078.1:0-4522 GCA_035518995.1 Methanomassiliicoccales archaeon
CAAGGTCTTTGGCGTTGGCGCTTACAGTGCCGCTGACGATGGCGGCGCGCAGTCCTTCCTCGACCACCGAACCAGCGTTCATGGCATGCCTCCTCCCTCGATGCCAGCCGCCTCACAGACCAATTCGATGATGTCCGCCACCGGCATGGCCTCCTTGCCGAGCGGCCTCTGGGAGTTCGAGAAATTCATGCGGCAGTGGTGGCAGGAGGTCACAAGGAGCTCGGCCCCGGTCCCCCTTGCCTCGTCCAGCCGGCTCAGCGCCGTCGCGCTCGCCAGCTTCGGGTAGGCCAGCGGCACCCCGCCTCCGCCTCCGCAGCAGAACGAGTACTCGCGGATGCGGTGCATCTCCACGATCTCGAGCCCCTCAATGGCATGTAGTATCTGGCGCGGCGGGTCGTAGACGCCGTTCACCCCTCGGTTGATCTCCTTCGGAGGCTCGGTGTAGGTCATGCAGCCCCGGGTGACCTTGTACTCGCCCTTCCAATCGATCGGGGGTTCGCTCTGGCGACCGAGGTAGCAGGGGTCGTGATAGGTGACCTTCTTGTTGACCTCGTTGGGTAGCCTCAGGCGCCGCTCCCGTATCATCCTCGCCAGGAACTCCGTGATGTGCAGCACCTCGGCCCTCGGCGCCCTGGCATACTCAGGGTACTTGGAGCGGATCGTTCCCAGGCATGAGCCGGATAGAGCCACGACGGTCTCAGCCCCGGAGCTGTCCAGCATGTTCGCCAGACCGTTGGCCGCCTTCTCGAAAGCTAGCCTGTGCCCGGTCCAATAGGCGGGAAGGCCGCAGCACGACGCGCCCTCAGGCATTATGGCGAAGTCGATGCCAGCTTTCCTAAGGAGCAGCATCGAGCTCCTGGCCGTCCTAGCGGCTCCCGGGTCGCTGCATCTCATGCAACCGGTGAACAGAAGGACTGGCGCCCTTTGCGCCGGCACGACCTTGACGCCGAGCTCCTTCGCCCAGCCCAGCGCCGGGTCCAGCACCGTGCCGTCGGGATGGCCATGGTCCGACAGGTTCCGGATCAAAGGCTTGTGGGCTACCGGTCCGAAGCCCTCCTCCACGATGTGCTCCCTCAGGGCCATGTTTATGGCGTGCCGCTCCGCCTCCATGATGAATTTGCAGGAGACGTCGCAGAGTCCGCAGGCCGTGCAGGCGAAGACGATGTCCGCTAGGTCCTGGTCGACCTTTATGCGGCCATTGACCAAGGACAACGCCATTATGCTCTTCCCCGAGCCGGAGTAGCCATGGAAATGGTACAGCCTGCTGGAAGGGCAACCGTCGGCGAACTTGGGGTCGGTGACGGTAGGCAGGGGCACCATCTTGCACAGGGAGCACCTGAAGCACTTCTGCATGTCCGCCTCGAGCTCCCTCAATCGAGTTAGGGCCAACGATGCACCCCCGCCGGCTTGCGCCCTTGAGATGCGCGGGTCGGTACTTGGCTTTTCCCGCGAAAAGTCCATCTATCCGCTTACCATACCCATATGGCTATATCGGCCGATCGGGATGATGAAGAGACATGGAAGAGCAGACCGAGAGGGACGTGGTTCGCGGCCTTAAGGACGTGGCCGCCGCCGAGACCAGGATCAGTTACGTGAATCCGACGGGCTCGTTGTACTACGTGGGATACAACATCGACGACCTGGTGGGCAAGGTCTACTATGCGGAGGTGGCGTACCTGTTCCTGTACCGGCGGCTGCCCAACCAGAGGGAGCTCGACAAGTTCAGCTCCGACCTGGTCGCTGAGATGAGGCTCCCCAAGGAGGTCGTGGAGAGCATCCAATCGACGCCGAAGGACTGCCACCCCATGGATGTGCTGCGGACCGAGGTCTCCCACCTGGGTGAGTTCGATCCCGAGGGCACGAGCATGTCCAGGAACGCCAACTATAGGAGGGCCATCAGGCTCATCGCCCAGGTCCCGACCATAGTGGCCACGCTCCACCGCAGCCGCGACGGCCATCCCGTCCCCCGTCCCAGGGACGATTACACTTTCATCGAGAACTTCCTCCACATGTTCAAGGGCACCCCACCGGACAAGGAGGAGTGCAAGGTTCTCCACCGACTCATGATACTCCACGCTGACCACGGCTTCAACGCCTCCACCTTCGCGGCCAGGGTGACGGCAAGCACCAACTCCGACATGTATTCAGCCATCACATCCGCCATCGGCACCTTGAAGGGGCCGCTGCACGGAGGCGCGGGCGAGAAGGTCATGGAGATGCTGGACGACATCGGTCTGGAGGAGCACGTGGAGGAGTACGTCCAGGGCCTCCTGGACGACAACAAGAAGATCATGGGCTTCGGGCATCGCGTCTACAGGGCGGAGGACCCGAGGACCAAGCATCTGCGCGGCATCGTGGAGAACCTCTGCCACCGCCAGAGGACCATGAGCTTGTACAACAAGTGCACCAGGATCGAGCGCATCGTCCACGACCGGAAGAACATCTATCCCAACCTGGACTTCTATGCTGGAGTGGCCATGGACGCTCTCGGCGTCCCCCAGGAGTTCTTCACGCCCTTCTTCTGCTCCAGCAGGATTTCGGGCTGGGTCGCGCACGTGCTCGAGCAGTACGAGGACGCGGTCCTGCTCCGGCCGTCATCTAAGTACGTGGGGGAGTTCGGCAGGCCGTTCGTTCCGATCGACGAGAGATAGATGATCTTGGTTCGCAGGATATGGAACGTGGGAAGCCCTAGTCCTCGCCATACTGACGCTTTGCCATCTCGACAGAGGTCGTGTCCTTGTGCACCGTGGCCTTCTTGTTCCTTTTGCCTCCCTCCAGATCGCCCTCCCTCCCCCGCATGTAGCCTTCCTCGGCGGCGGTGATCTCGTCGCCTTCCAGCTGTTCCTCCATGCCCTCCTCGTCGTAGATGTCCTTGGGCTCCTCCTCGCCTGCGACCAGCTCCAACGGCTCCTCGAGCTCGATCCTCTGCTTTTCCTTCTTCTTCCTTCCGGGCATTGCGACCGCCGTGATGCATAGGCGAGGCGCTACGATTTACGGCTTGCGCTCAGCACGCCCTTCCCCCTCCGGCACCTTAATCTAGTCGTAGCCCCAGCCATATATCGAGGGAAGCATGCCCGGCATCGAGGACAAGTACTGCAAGTGCGGCAGGTGCCCGTCGTATCCTGAGTGCGCCAAGGAGCAGAAGCTGATCGTGTTCTGCCTGAGGGCGAAGGCTCCCTGCCAGGTGACCATGCGCGGATGCGTCTGCAGCAGCTGCAAGGTCTACGAGATGTACTCCCTGAGGCACGAGTACTACTGCATGCAAGGGCCTGAAAGGAAGGCGTTCTGAATCACGGACCCAGTTTCGATTAGGCCCGCGAAAGCCATTTATCGGATCGTGCGCAATGGTTCCGCATGTCCGCGAAGATAAGGGTCATCGAGGTGGAGCCCCAGGACGCGCTGGCCATCAGAGAGCTCGTCCCCATGGCCCAGATACCCAAGAGGATGGGGGAATTCCTCGGTGAGCTGGCCGCCTACCTGAAAAAGAAGAAGATCGCCATGACGGGGCCGCCCTTCGCCCTCTACCACGGGTTCGGGGACGACAGGATTGATATGGAGGTCGGATTCCCGGTAGCCTCGCCGCGATCGGGTGAGGGGAGGATAAAGGCCTGCACCCTGCCCGGCGGCAAGGTGGTGACGGCGACGCACGTCGGCCCATACGAGGAACTGGAGGCGACCTATCGCAATATAGCTCAATGGATGTCGGAGAACGGCCTCAAGCCGAAGGAGCTGATGTGGGAGAGGTATCTTACCGACCCTCAGGCCGTCAAGGACCCGAGCAAGTACGTCACGGAGCTGTTCTGGCCGGTCGAATGAGGCTCTCACGCCTTCATGCGCCCGAACATCATGGCACTGATGACGAGCAGGATGATCCCTATAACGACCATGGCGTAGCCAAAGGCCTGGTTGCCGGCCATGCCCATGTCTGCTGCGAACAGGCTTATCAGCAACCCAAGTCCCAGCAGGATCAGCCCAGCGAAGAGCCCCAACAAGAACCAAAGCCTCGACAGGTAAGGGATGCGATAGGACTGGCCCTGCTCGCTATGGACCGGGACGCCGCAGTTATCGCAGTAAACGGCCCCAGGCTGGATCTCGTCCCCGCAATGGCTGCATGTGACCAAATAGATGCCCTCCTCTTATCGATTGTTCCATTGAAGCCCGGCCATACATAATCCTTGCCTTCCTTGGCGATTCGCCGCTCGGCAACTTTCAAGAGAGAGGAGTTCATAACGGAACCCAATCCAAAGAGCGGGAGACAGACCCATTATGGCCGATGTCAGGGAGAAATTCACGGAGACGGACCAGGAGGTGCTCTTCGAGATGGAGCTCGACGACCTGGCGCACCTGGTGGTCGCCCCCGAGCAGGACCCTTTCTCGGAAAGGCCCATGGAGTACCTAGGTCAGTCCGCCGTCGCCAGGATGATGCACCTGTATCGGCCCACGGCCTTCCAGAAGCGGAAGAGATACCGTCTTGTCCTCAGGATGCCCCGGGAGAAGGTCTCCCCCGACACCGCCTCACAGG
>DATIXC010000079.1:0-3496 GCA_035518995.1 Methanomassiliicoccales archaeon
TGGCCCTCTTGATGTCCTTCCTGTCGAAGTCCACCTTCTCCAGCCCCTTCAGGTCCTGTTGAGCTGAGTTGGGCGTGACCCCCTCGACGTGGAAGACGGCCACCGAGCCCGCTGCCGCCATCGCCGCCGCCATGGTCTTCAATCCATTGCTGTCCGGCCTGATACCTTTGAAATAAGGGACGGCGGCTCCGAGCCTCTGGCCCACGGCGTGGCCGAGCAACGAGTAGTCCGTAATCTCATCCAAGACGTCCGCATAGACTATCACGGTCGGCGCCCGGTTCTCATCCAAATGCAGGCCGTAGCGCGGGGTCTTGCCCACCACGGCCGCGGCCAGCGCCCCGGGACCTCCCTCTCGATTGGTACGGGCGCCCAGCACTGAGTTCACGAAGGACAACGCAGAGGACTCGGCCCAGGCCACGGTCTCTCCGGCCTTCGGGGCGTTGCCGGTGATGTACGGGGTGCAGGTGCAGCTGGCGGTGACGCCCATCCTCTCGTAGGCGTCGATGATGGCGATCTGCCTTTTGGCGAAGCTCTCCTCCACCCCCATCTCCGCCCAGCGGGAACGATCCATCCCCGCAGGGTTGAGGGTGGTCCGCACCTTGACCCTGGCATCCACGGACATCTCCTCTAGGAAATCGAGGCCTCCGTCGCCGATGGTCTTGAAGGACACCCCGGAGAGGTGCGCCGATGCGATGGGGATGAGGCGGTCGGCGTCATATATCCGCCCGAGCGCGACCAAGAGCTCCATGGCCCTCTGCACGCCCGGCCCTTGCTCACCAGCAAGGGCCTCCTCCTCGTCCCGCGAAAGGTCCATGCGCGCTGATTGGCCGCTCTCTTTTTAAAACGTTTGGAATTCGATATCGTTTGGCCGGCGGAAGGATGCAAGAAGGAAGGCGGGCCCGCCGAGATTTTCGTCCCCCATGGGGGATTTCGAACTCGGGTCTGAGGCTCTCTCCCATCCAAGGGATGGCCGGAGGCCCCCGTGATATCCAAGCTACACTACGGGCCCGCTCGCATGGCAATACATGAGGCCGGTTTAAACCTTTGCCGAATGCCTAACCTGGAGAAGCGCGCCCCAGGCCCACTTGGCAATTATATAGCTCAGAGTCCATTTGAACTGTCCGCGATGAGCGGGTTCAAGAGGGTCCTACGGAAGAAGCGCGTCTGGATGATCGTCCTCCTGCTGGCCTTCCTGGTCTTGGATGTGGCGTTGATCGGCTACACCCTCTACTTCACGACCGACTCCAAGCAGGGCGAGCTGGTGCAATCCGGCCTGGTCGTATCGGAGGCGGACACCTCGGCCTTCGGCGACACCGTCATCCTGGCGGAGGGCTCGTTGTACATGTACGCGCCCACCGGACTGGTCAAGTTCCAGGGCTCCGATCACCTCACATCCTATTCTTTCGCCTACCTCTCGGAGGCGGTCGCGGTCGTCACCGACAAACGGGTACTCGATTTCTATCCGCGGGGGACCGTCGTCCCGGCGTTCTCCAAGGTCATGGACTCGGACACGACCGTCATTTGCATCCGTGAGCAGGCCTCGGGCAACGAGTACTTCCCCGTCGACATCGCCGTGGTGTCCTCCAACCAGACGGGTTCCTACTTCATCCCCATCTCGCTCAACGGAGGAGGGACGCCAGGGATCGCCAGCCTTTTGCCCGGAAGCATGGTCTCTCAAGCCAGCGCCAGAAGTGGAGGCTACGCCACCATCGCCTGCGACGACGGCTCCCTGTTGACCTTCCGCATAGGGCGCGACGGACCGGTCTCCACCATCCCCGATGAGGGCCAGGTCGTGGACATGGTCATGGTGGACAATGGCATGAAGGCGTTCGTGCTGCACCAGGACGGCTCGGTCCTGGCCTTGAAGCCCGCCAACGGCTTCGTGTATGAATGGACCAACCTTTCCGACTCGGTAAAGAGTCTGGTTCTGGGAGAGGACGGAGCCAGCGTGTTCGCCCTGGAGGGCGACAGCCTGATGTCCGTCACCGGGCCGTCCGGCGTCCCGATTTTCACGGGCAAGGACATCTCCGCCTTCGCCATGCCCGGCTCCAACGACTACGTGATATGCCAGAACAGCCTGGTCAGCCTATACAAGCAGGGAAGGGCGAATGCGGTCTGGGACAGCAGCGTCCAGGGGAAGTGCATAGGGGCCGACACCGATTTCGGCGCTTCCTTCGTCCTGATATGGACCGACCACGGCGACCTCTTCACCTACGACAACTCCGTCCCCACCATGGGAGCCAAGGAATGGTGGCAGGTGGTGGGCGTCCTCTTGGTGCTTGAGCTGATCACGCTCGCGGTCCTGACCTGGGGGAAGACCTTGGCGGCGAGCGGCTCCAAGGGTCTAGTCGTGATCTTCGCCGGCGCCATGGCCGGTCTGGTGGTGGCTGTTGTATTCCCCAACCAGACCGGCGTCGATTGGTTCGGGGGCGAGCTGCCCGTGGCCGTGATCGTCATGGCCTCGGGGGCGGTGGCGGCCTATGCCGCCTGGGGGTCGGGGTCAGGCGCCTGGGGCGTGATCCTAGGGGTCATCGCCGGCAGCATCACCGCCGCCTTGACCGGGCTGGTCGTGATGTTCCTGCTCTGGGCCTCAGGCAGGCAGTTCGGGACACAGGACGCCTACTTCACCGCCCTGGTCAACTCAGTGCCGATCGGCTTCACCGCCAGCATCGCCGCGGGCATAGTGGGTCTTATACTTGCTTACGTACTGGTCCCTGGGGAGAAGAAGAAGGAGGCCCGGGGCTGAGCCGAGCCCATTCGCTAATTTCCCAGCTGAAAATATGTTGGGCCGATTGGGGCACTATTTCTTCTTGAACTCGGTGTAGCCGCATTTCCCGCAGGAGTTGCGGTTGCCGTGCTCGGCCAGGAAGACCCCCGGCCCGCACTTGGGGCAGTTGCGCTTCTTCCTCTCCAGCTTGCCGTCCTTCCCTGGGACGTAGAAGTCCTTCTTGCCCTTCCCCAGCTGCTTCGCCTTAGCTCCCTTTTCCTTCTTGTCCGCCATGTAGCATCACCTCACTTCGCTTTCGGGGCCGCCCTGGGCTTGGCAGTCGCCTTGGACTTGGCCTTCTTCTCCGCCAGGCCATGCCTCACCAGCATGTGCCGGCTCTCGGTCTTCTTCAAGGCCTCGTCGCTCTCGTACACCTTGGCGTATCCCACGCTCACGCCCTTGCCGTACTCCGTCTCCATGCTGTCGACGACCACCATCTCCTTGGGGGCGCCGACTGCGCCGGCTATGGCCGTGCGCACCGCGTCCCTGGTAGGGGTTGGCTCCGCGCCATGCTCGGCGGAGAAGCTTATCTCGGTCCTTTGCAGGAGCGCATTCTCCTTCTTGCTCTCGATCTGCACCTTCAATTGCATTCCTCCATCGCGTCGATCAAATCTCTTGCCTTGTTGCGCACGTTCTCGTCCACGCGCACCGATACTATGCCCTTCCTCGGCATGCCGTAGAACAGCCTCGTGCCATAGGGGGCGAGGGCAGCGATCACGAGGGAGGCAA
>DATIXC010000080.1:0-2989 GCA_035518995.1 Methanomassiliicoccales archaeon
GCATCATCCACCCAGTCCTCCTCGAAGGCCTGGGCGAAGTACGCGGCGACCTGGGCCGAATCGATCACCACCCCCGCCTCCCGGTTCCTCTCGAACGATGCCCGCACCCAGTTTATGCTGCACACCAATGCCTTGTCGTCGGCGATCGCGCCCTTGTTGTGCAGAGTGTCTATCCCATGGAAGGGACTTAGCGTCTTGGCCCTGAGGTCGAGGCCTTCATGAAGGGCGACCGAGTTCATCCTTTCCGCCAGGGCGCTGTTCCCCTTTCCCTCCTCATTGTTATACCAGTTTCCATCCAGGATCAGCCTGACGCTCACGCCCCGCCGCGCCGCGCTCAGGATGGATTGGTATGGATCGAGCCCCGGCCGCCATTGGTCCGTCATGTAGTAGAGCTCGAGATAGAGGCGGCTCCTCGCACCGTCGATGAGGCTGAGGATGGCGGGATATCCGAAGTCAGGCGCGAGCACGGTCTCGATATCCGCCCTCATGGCCTCCGGAGCCCCTCCGCCAGATACGATGAACTGGCCTTCGAGACCTGGCGCGCTGAACGAAGGGTCCATCTCCAATGCCTTGATGTCCGGGTACCTGGGGTCGACGTCGTGCTCGAACACCTCCAAGAACGCCCCAGCCACCCTCTGGCTCTCGACAGAAACGCCCCATCCGCGGTTCCCCTCCAACGATGTCGGGGCGAAGTTCTCGGAGGCCAGCAACGCCCTCCTTCCATCAACCACCATGAACTTCGGATGAAGATAGTCGAAGCGCTTGAAGCCATGGAAGCCGCAGGAGAGATAGACCTCGCAGCCTGATTGCCTCAGCGCCTGCAGGATCGACGATTGGGATTCGGTCAGGCCGCCTACGGGCTCCCCCTCCACCAAGATCCTGATCCTCACTCCCCTGCTCGATGCCGAGACGAGCGCGGAGGCGAGGGCCGGGTCGGAGAGGATGTAGACCTCGATGGAGACCGAGCTATGGGCGAACGAGATCTCCCGCAGGAGCATGTACCTCATCTGGTCGGGGCAGAGGAAAGGCTCCACCATCGAGCCCGCCTCCACCGGTATTAGGCTCGACCTGCCCAGAGTGCCCACGGCCCAATCGTTCTTCGTGTCGGAATCGGAGTGGGGCGATTCACCCTCCCTCCTTAGCGCCTTCCCTTCCGGAGGCGCAGCGACCTTCTCCCCGCTCCATCCCAGCCCGGAATAGCTGGACTTGCCATATGTAAGGACGTCGACGAGGTCCCCGGCCTGATCGACCAGCAGCACCTCATCGCCTTCGTCCGCAAGAACCAAGCGGCCTTTCTTCGTCATTTCCTCCGGGCTTGCCTGCTGGCCTTCGGGATGGACCAGTGCCAAGAAGGTGAGGTTGGGACCTATGAACAGCTCGCCCTTCGGCGCCAGTATCGGCCCGCCCTTGAAGGTCCAGGACCCTTCACCATCGGAAATGGACCAGCCAGTGAGGTTCACGTCGATTTCCCCGAGGTTGGCGATGCCCACGTGCTCGCTCGGGAACCTGACCAGTGCCTCGACTATCTTCACGTCAGAATGTACCGCCACTTGCGACCCGAGGGCGGGTTGGGACGAGAGGGCGCTCTGGCCTATGGGAAGGAGAATGAGAAGAATGGTCAGGCAGAGCGCTCCCCTCATCCCGACATCCGACGATGGGGCAGGGCAATAAGCGAACGGCTACAAGCAATCAACGAACTAGATCAGGCTGACCAGGTCCTGCAGCGATTTCCTAGGATCCTTGGACTTCACCACGCCAGAGGCCAGCAGCACCCCTCTCGTCCCCAGCTCCAGTGCGCGCTTGACGTCCTTGCCGGTCTTGACGCCCGCACCGCAAAGCACTGGCACCGTGGCGTCTCCCCTAAGGCTCGCCGCGGCCACCGCGTCCGAAACCACCTCAGGCCTGGCGTCCGTCACGGAGACGTCCCCGCCGATCAGCTCGGGCGGCTCCACCGCCACCATGTCCGGCCTGAGCAGGGCCATCTTGCCAGTGGTCTCAGCGGTGTCCGCGCAGACACAGATGAGGATGCCGATCTTCCTGCTCCCCTCCACCACCTTGGCGACCTCCTCGTAGGCCAGTCTATGCTCGGAATGGTTGACCAGCGTCCCGATGGCGCCTGCCGACTTTATCATCTCTGGCGTCACCCAGCCCGTGTGGGGGCCTGGCGGCTTGGGGTCGGCGCTCTGGGCCATTACCGGTATGCTGACGGCCCTCGCCACGCGCGAGAGCTCGGTCATCGGGGGGCAGGCGATGATGTTTATCCCAGACTCCTCTGAGACCGACTGACAGGCCAGGGCGATGCGCAAGGCGTTGTCGCCTTCGACCTCGCTGTACGCCTTGAAGTTGATGATTATCGCGGGGAAGCGGAAATCACTCAATGTCTTCCATCCTCTTCTTCAGCTTCTCGATGACCGCCGGCCTGGTGATAGACCCTCGGGCTCACGAGGGCTTCAAGTTCGAGATCGTCGACGTCATGGACTGCAAAAAGGTGGTCATGAGCTCTCCAGAGGAGATCTACGACATCCTTACCTTGCTGGGCGACACCACGCGCTACTCCATAAAGCGAATCTTCAGCAAGGACGCGAACATCGGCGTGGCGTCGGTGGTGAGCACAGAGAAGCTGAACATCTGCGCCGGCAAGTACGTGGGCAAGGACGACCCGGTCTGCCTGGTGCGATGCCAGAGCGGGCTGCCAGCGGTGGGGGAGGTCCTGCAGCCCTTCATGTTCCCGCAGCTGGTGGCGGGATGGATGCGGGGGTCGCACTACGGCGCATGGTTCCCTTGCGCGGTGGACAAGTCCGACCCCACCTTCTTCGATGGCCCGCCCAGGGTCTGTTGCCTCGGGTTCCAGATATCCCACGGCAAGCTACAGGGCCTGGAGGACCCGGGGTCCCCGGTCGGGGTGCACGTCCCCCTGGACTTCTTCGCCGGCGACGAGTGGAACGAGGCCAGGGCCAAGGCCGTCCGCGCTAGCATCTACCTGCGCCGC
>DATIXC010000081.1:0-6441 GCA_035518995.1 Methanomassiliicoccales archaeon
TGTCCAGGTACGGGGAGATCTCCATCCCCATGTCCTTCGCAAGCGCCAGCGCGGCCACCTCGATGTCCACTCCGAGACGGTCCTGGACCTTGTTGACCCTGGCCACCAGGTCGCGCTTCTTCTGGCCCGAGACCTTGGCCATGTCGTCCAGGACGATTGAGAAGAGGGACACGTCCGGCTCGACCTCTTTGAGGAGGTCCTTGCAAGGGCGGTAGTTCACGGGTATCTCCATGGTCTTGTAGTCGAAGGCGGGCTTGACCATGCCATCAGTGCGCTCCAGCAGGCCACGCTTTATCCCCATCTCCAGCAGCGCCTGGGCCTCCTTGGGCGAGAACCACCTGAAGTCCATGCTGGCCGAGAAGACGAACTCCTTCTCCGAGAGTATGTTCTTGCCCTTGCGCTTGAACAGCAGGGCCAAGCAGGTCTCCAGGTCTCCCAACGCGCTCCCACTCCGGCTCGCTTGAAGGAATCGCCGCATCTGTTATAGAACTATCTGCGATCATCGGTCCAGCCGGCCGTGAGGGTGTCCATCCTGCGCTGGCCACCAAGCGAGCTGGGGCGGCCATTCAGACCCCGTCCAACAGGCAACTGTTATATAGAAGAACAAACATCCTACTGCCCGCTAGCTAGAGGCTAGAATGCATATTTGTGAACTATCTGGAGGTAATGACATGGGAATGGGTCAGACACCAATACTCATCCTCAAGGAAGGGACCAAGAGGGACAAGGGCAAGGACGCCCAGTACAACAACATCATGGCCGCGCGTGCCATCGCTGACGCGGTCCGCAGCACCCTCGGCCCCCGAGGAATGGATAAGATGCTCGTCGACAGCCTTGGAGACGTCGTGATCACCAACGACGGCGTCACCATCCTGAAGGAGATAGACGTCGAGCACCCGGCCGCCAAGATGCTGGTCGAGGTCGCCAAGACGCAGGACGAGGAGTGCGGGGACGGCACAACCACCGCCGTCATCCTGGCCGGCGAGCTGCTGAAGAAGGCGATCGACCTGGTCGACGCCAACGTTCATCCGACGATCATCACTGGAGGCTACCGGATGGCCGCCGCCAAGGCTCTGGAGGTCTTGGAGGGCGTGGCGGAGCCGGTCGACATCAACGACAAGGCCGACCTGCGCAAGATCGCCATGACCTCCATGATGTCCAAGGCCATCGTGGGCAGCAGGGAGCACATGGCCGACGTCGCGGTCGGCGCCGTCATGAAGGTCGCGGAGAAGACCGACGGCAAGTGGTTCGTCGACACCGACAACATCCAGGTCGTGAAGAAGCAGGGCGCGTCCATGGACGATACCCAGCTCATCGAGGGCATCATCGTGGACAAGGAGCCGGTGCACCCGGCCATGCCCAGGGAGGTAAAGAAGGCCAAGATCCTGCTCCTCGATGCGGCGCTCGAGATCAAGAAGACCGAGATCGACGCCAAGATCGAGATCACCGACCCGTCCCAGATGGCCGCCTTCCTCCAAGAGGAGGAGCGCATGCTGAAGGGCATGGTGGAGAAGATCAGGAAGTCCGGCGCCAACGTCGTCTTCTGCCAGAAGGGCATCGACGACCTGGTCCAGCACTTCCTGGCCAAGGAGCAGATCTACGCCGGCCGCCGTGTCAAGAAGAGCGACATGGAGAAGCTGGCCAAGGCCACGGGCGGCGTCGTCGTCACCAAGCTGGACGAGCTGGAGCCGTCCGACCTGGGCAACGCCGACATGGTCGAGGTGCGCAAGATCCAGGAGGAGGAGATGACCTTCGTCATCGGCTGCAAGAACCCGAAGGCGGTCAGCATCCTCATCCGGGGAGGAACCGAGCACGTCGTGGACGAGATCGAGCGCTCCCTCGAGGACGCGACCTCCGTGGTCGCGGTGGCCATCGAGGACGGCAAGATGATCACCGGCGGCGGAAGCACCGCTGTGGAGATCGCTCTCAGGCTGCGCGAGTACTCCGCGTCCGTCGGGGGGCGCGAGCAGATCGCCATCGACGCCTACGCCTCGGCATTGGAGGTCATCCCCACGGCCCTGGCGGAGAACGCGGGCCTCGACCCCATCGACATCCTGATCGAGATGCGCAAGGCGCACAAGGCCGGCAAGAAGTTCGCGGGCCTCAACGTCTACGACGGGAAGGTGGACGACATGCACAAGCTGAACGTGCTGGAGCCTTTCCGCGTGGGCAAGCAGGCCATCAACTCCGCGACCGACGCCGCGGTCATGATCCTCAGGATCGACGACGTCATCGCCTCCAAGGGAGGCCCTGGCGCCGGAATGGGCGGCAAGGGCGGCATGCCTGGGTCCGACGAGGGCCTGGGCGACATGGACTGAGCGCCAAATGGCTTAGGGGGGCGCAAGCCCTCCCTTCAACCGCTTTCCAAAAAGAAGTTTTGCACGCATGAACATAGAGTCGCGTCCCGAGGATGAGGCGATGCCTGAAGGTGCTGCGAACGGCCCGAAGGAAGAGAACGGGCAGGAGGAGAGGGCGCAGGCCCAAGCGCTCCAGCAGGAATTGGAGGCTTTGCGGAAGGAGCTCGGCGCGCAGAAGTCCGCCAACCAGGAGTACCTGGACTTGGCAAAGCGCATCCAGGCGGACTTCGACAACTACCGGAAGCGGGCGCTGCGCGACAAGGAGGAGCTCATGAGGTCGGCCAACGACCGCCTAATCGCGGACCTCCTCAACACACTGGACGACCTCGACCGGGCCTGCTCCGCAGACCTCGGAGAGGAGGAGCTGCGCAAAGGATTGGCGCAGATACGGAGCAACCTCATGTCGCTATTACGCTCCTATGGGCTGAGAGAGATGCCCGAGGGGAGCGATTTCGATCCTGAAAACCACGAGGCCCTGGCCACGTGCGAGGGCGAGGACGGGAAGGTCTATGAGACCTACCAGAAAGGATATCTCGTAGGTACTCGAGTTATCAGGCACGCTAAGGTTTGCGTAGGCAAGAAGAACAAGGAGGCTGAGCAGAATGGCTAAGATCATCGGCATCGACCTAGGCACGAGCAACTCCGCGGCGGCGGTCATGGAGGGCGGTCGCCCGGCCATCATACCGAGCGCGGAGGGGACAAGCTTGGGGGGCAAGGCGTTCCCTTCGTACGTGGCGTTCACCAAGGACGGCCAGCTCCTGGTGGGAGAGCCGGCGAAGCGCCAGGCCGTCTCCAACCCCGAGGGGACCATCGCCGCCATCAAGCGGAAGATGGGAACGGACTACAAGGTCCGCGTCACCGGCAAGGAGTTCACGCCCCAGCAGATCTCCGCCTTCATACTGCAGAAGATCAAGAGGGACGCGGAGGCGTACATCGGGGAGTCGGTCACCAAGGCGGTCATCACCGTGCCGGCCTACTTCAACGACAACCAGAGGCAGGCCACCAAGGACGCTGGCGCCATCGCCGGGCTCGAGGTGGTCCGCATCATCAACGAGCCGACGGCCGCGGCCCTGGCCTTCGGCCTTGACAAGGGCGAGAAGGAGCAGAAGATAATGGTCTTCGACCTGGGCGGGGGGACGCTGGACGTCACCATCATGGAGTTCGCCCACGGGGTCTTCGAGGTGCTCGCCACCTCCGGCGACACCCAGCTTGGCGGCACGGACATGGACGAGGTCATGGTCCGCTACGTCGCCGAGCAGTTCCGCAAGGAGAGCGGGGTCGACCTGAGCAAGGACAAGATGGCCATGTGGAGGGTGCGCGAGGCCTGCGAGAAGGCCAAGATCGAGCTCTCCACCACCATGACCACCGAGATCAACCTCCCCTTCATATCGGCCGACGCCACCGGCCCGAAGCACCTGTCCATGAACATCAACCGGGCCAAGCTGGAGGAGCTCGTGAACCCTATCGTGGAGAGATGCCGCGGGCCGCTCACCAACGCCCTCAGGGACGCCAAGCTCGATCCAGAGAAGATCGACGCCGTCATCCTCGTGGGCGGGCCTACGCGCATGCCCATGGTCCAGAGGTTCGTGGAGTCCCACGTGGGCAAGAAGATCCAGAGGGGAGTGGACCCGATGGAGTGCGTGGCCATGGGCGCCGCCATCCAGGGCGCGGTCCTATCGGGCGAGGTCAAGGACGTCCTCCTTCTGGACGTGACCCCGCTGTCCCTGGGCATAGAGACCCTGGGCGGGGTGGCGACCAGGCTGATCGAGCGCAACACCACCATCCCCACCCGCAAGTCGCAGATTTTCTCCACCGCCAGCGACAACCAGCCCGGTGTGGAGATCCACGTCCTGCAGGGCGAGCGCGAGATGGCCGCGGACAACGTGTCGCTGGGCAAGTTCCAGCTCGCCGGCATCCTGCCCGCGCCGCGGGGCGTGCCGCAGATCGAGGTGACCTTCGACATCGACGCCAACGGCATCGTCAACGTGTCCGCCAAGGACCTGGGCACCGGCAAGGAGCAGAAGATCACCATCACCGCCGCCAAGAAGATGAGCAAGGACGAGGTGGAGCGCGCCATCAAGGAGGCGGAGCGCTTCGCCGAGGAAGACAAGAAGCGTAGGGAGAAGGTGGACCTCATGAACCAGGCCGACTCTCTGATCTACAACACCGAGAAGATGCTGGTCGAGCACGCGGACAAGGTCTCCAGCGAGGAGCGGGAGAAGATCCAGAGGGCCATCGAGGAGCTGAAGGAGGCCACCAAGGGCGGCGACAAGGAAGCCATCAAGGCCAAGATCGACGCCCTGACGAAGGAGATGTACGCCGTCTCCGCCCGCGTCTACTCCGAGGCGTCCAAGAAAGCGCAAAGCCAGCCTGGTCAGCAGGCCGCTGGCGGATCGCCGCCGCCCGACGAGGGCAAGGGCGATGGTGGCAAGGACGGCTACGTCGACGCGGACTACAAGATAGTCGACGACGACAAGTGAAGGCTGATCGATGGCTGAGAAGCGCGACTACTACGAGGTGCTAGGCGTCCCCAAGAACGCCACCCTGGACCAGATCAAGGCGGCCTACCGGGCCCTGGCCCGCAAGTACCACCCCGACGTGACCAAGGAGGACAAGGCGCACGCCGAGGAGCGCTTCAAGGAGATATCGGAGGCCTACGAGGTGCTCGTCGACGAGGAGAAGCGCAAGCTGTACGACCAGTACGGGCACGCCGGCCTGACCGGGCAGTTCTCCAACGGGGGCTTCCAATGGAGCGACTTCACCCATGCCACCGACCTCAGGGACATATTCGGGGATTTGGGCAGCTTCGGCTTCGGGGGCAGCATCTTCGACTCGCTGTTCGGCTTCGGGGGAAGGGGCTATCAGGGCCCCCACCAGGGCCAGTCCCTGCGCTACGACATCGAGATCACCTTGGAGGAGGCCGCGGCCGGGGGCCAGAGGGAGGTCAACATCCCCCGCTCCGTCACCTGCGAGGCCTGCCACGGGACCGGGGCCAAGGACGGCAAGGTCCAGACCTGCCCCACCTGCGGCGGAAAGGGCCAGGTGCAGCACGTGCAGCAGAGGGGATATTCCCGCTTCATGACCGTCACCCAATGCCCCAAATGCCACGGCACCGGCAGGACGTTCGACCAGCGCTGCCCCAAGTGCGACGGCAGGGGCATCCAGCTGAGGTCCTCCAAGATCAGCATCGACATCCCTCCCGGCATCGACTCGGGGATGAGGCTCAGGTTCGCCGGCGCAGGCGACGCTTCCCCGGACGGAGGGCCGCCTGGGGACCTGTTCGTGGTGGTGCACGTGAGGGAGCACGAGCTCTTCAAGCGCGACGGCGCCGACCTCTGGCTGGACATGCCCATCGAGTACTGGGAGGCGGCCCTGGGCGCCGAGGTGGAGGTCCCCACCCTGAACGGCAGGGCCATGCTGAGCGTCCCTTCCGGCACGCAGGACGCCGCGGTGTTCCGCATGAAGGGGAAGGGCCTGCCCCAGTTCAATGCTCGAGGTGCGGGCGACCAGTTCGTCCGGGTATCGATCAAGGTCCCGCGCAAGCTGACCTCCGAGCAGAAGTCCCTCATCAAGAAGCTTTCCGAGCAGGAGCCGAAGAAAGGGTTCCTGGACCGACTGAAGGGATAGGCCTCGGGGCCTCAGACCGGATGGAAGGCGAGTACGAAGGTCGCGCCCTTATCCGAGGGGGAGAGTTTCACCCAACCGCCATACCTCTCCATGGTTTTCTTTATCCAGAACAGGCCAAGGCCCGTGCCGCGCTCCTCTCCGTAGCTGAAACCCTCCTGGAAGAGCTTGGACCGCGCCTCCTCCGGGATCCCGGAGCCGTCGTCGGCGACGGTGAGGAGGACCATCCCTCCTTCCTTCGCGATGGAGAATGCCATGCTTCTCGCGTCACCATGGCGTTTGGAGTTGCGAACCAGGTTGTCGATGACCGATCCCAGGGCGAAGTCTGACTGGACTCGAGCGTCGCCTTGCACATCGTAGCTCATCTGCTGTGCCGCCATTGCCTGCATTATCGCCTGCCTCAGGTCCACGCCGAACAGCCCCCTGCTGGATTGCAGGAAGCTATCCAGCTCCTTGAAGC
>DATIXC010000082.1:0-2520 GCA_035518995.1 Methanomassiliicoccales archaeon
CATGGCGGAGAACGTCTCCGGCCTGGCAGGGGATGCGGACCTCCCTGCGATCATCAGCCCGGTCTTGGAGACGATGGAGACGGAGTGCACGCCGGGGTCGGTCACGAACTCCTGTTGTATGATCTCGTCGAGAATCCCTTCGACCGACTTCGTCTGTTGCACTTGGTCAACCCCTCAATAAAGGCGTGGCTCGCTCCTTGCTCTGTTCTGAATTGGATACGCATCTTCCATTTTAAGCCTTTTGGGAATCCTCTCAGATTTGATACCACTGGGCCAGAGGGGCCCAGAACCGGCATTTCTTTGCCCCCGATGACGCGAAGCGTCATGCGCATTGCTTTATTAATTCGCAGACGGATGGAAAGCCGGTGGCTGGATGCCGATAATGATCGATGTCTTGAGATGCATCGGGTGCGGGCTGTGCGAGCTGGCCTGCAGCTATCGCCGGGAGGAGGTCTTCACCGCCATGCGCTCCTCCATCATGCTGCACCTCGACGACAAGCGCAACTACTTCGGGGTCATGATCAAGCTGCCCAATGACGACCTGGTGCTGGGGAGGCCTGAGGGTCTCGAGGTCCAGCTCGCGGGCCAGTCCAGTGGGGACGGGGCCGGCGCCAAGCCCATCCTCCTCCGCGAGGCGTGCGACGAGTGCGCGGGGGACAGGCCGCACTGCGTGGCCATCTGCCCCTCCGAATGCCTCTCCCAGGGGTGAGCTGATGGACACTATGTACACTGGCAGCGTCCTGGTCGTGGACCTGGCAAGGGTCGAGGTCAGCGAGCGCGAGCTCGACGACGAGCGGATAGGGTCGAAGCTGGGGGGCGCGGCCGTCAATCTCTCCCTCTTCGAGGAGTTCAAGGAGAGGGACCCTGTGATAATCGGCTCCGGCCTCTTCACCGGGAGCATGGTCCCGGGCTGCGCCTTGGGTGTGGTCACCGCGCGCTCCCCCTTGAACGGGATGGTCATGCACTCGCCCCTGGTGAACTATCTCGGCGCCGAGCTCAAGCTGGCCGGGTTCCCCTTCGTCGTCCTGCATGGCAAGAGCGAGAATCCTTGCTACCTCTGGCTGCACGACGAGATCGCCGACCTCCTGCCGGCGCAGTCGATCTGGGGCCAGGACACCTGGAGAGCTGTCGATTACATTCGCGAGGAGCAGGGCGAGGAGCGCATCCAGGTGCTCGCCATAGGCAGGGCGGGAGAGAACCGCCTGGACGCGGCGACGGCGGTGGTGGACTACTGGTCCGAGGGGGACAAGATCGGACTGGGAAGGAGGATGGGCGAGATGAATTTGAAGGCAGTGGCCACGAGAGGCATGGGGGAGCTGGAGGTGGAGGACCCGACGCGCGCCCTGGAGCTGTGCCGCAGGGCGATGAGCACGGCCCGCTCCAAGCTGAAGGGCGCCAAGGGCATCGACTCGTTAATGCCGAACGAGGACTTCGGCGAACTGGCCTCAATCAGGCATCGCGACATCGCCTGCTCCGGATGCCCCTGGCCCTGCAGGACCTTCGTCAAGTATAACGAGCCTCCCACGGTGCTCGAGGAGCAGTTGAAGGAGCCAGGGGTGCTGGTCGTCGATGCGAGCGGTTTCCTCTCCCTGATGAGAGGGCGGAGCGCGGTCGAGGCGGCGAGGCTGTTGGAGACGTGCTCGCGCCTAGGGCTGGAGCCGATCGCCGCCTCAGGGCAGATCGCGGGCATGAGCTATGAGGAAGCCAAGTCCAAGCTGGACGCCCTCTGCACATCGGGATTCGAGGCCGCACGCGTGCCACCCGTGAATGGCGCCACCCGCCCTGATGCCTTCAGCCCCTTCGCCCCCAACGGCGGCACGGAGGAGGATATCGCCCTCGCCTACGTCCTTGGAATCTGCCCCAGGTACGTGGCGAAGGTCGGCCTGGACCTGGGCCTTTGCTCGGAGCTGATAGAGGCCACCACCGGGCTGAGCAAGGGGCGCGAGGACCTGCTAATGCTCGCTAACTCTATTATCCCCTAGCCGTTCATCGAGCTGAGATCATGCGCATCTTGGTGCTCGCCGGAATGCCCGGCTCAGGCAAGGAGGAGTTCGTCCTGGTGGCCAGGTCGCTGAGCTACGACGTCGTCCGCATGGGGGACGTGGTCAGAGCCGAGGCCGCCATGAGGGGGGTCCAGAACAGCGACAAAGGGGTGGGTGGGTTCGCCAACTCCGAGCGCCAGGCGCACGGCTACGACATCTGGGCCAAGCGCTGCCTTCCCTGCCTCAAGAACCGCAGGACGATCATCGACGGCAGCAGGGGGCTGGACGAGCTGGAGATCTTCCGCAGGGAGCTCGGGGACAAGGTGGAGCTCGTGGCCATCCACGCGCCGCAGAAGCAACGATACCAGAGGCTCCTCGAACGGGGAAGGGAGGACGCCCCGAAGAGCTGGGAGGAGTTCCTGGAGAGGGACAGGAGGGAGCTTTCCTGGGGCCTGGGAAACCTGATCGCCATGGCGGACACCATGCTGGTGAACGAGGGCGATCTGGAAGATTTCAAGAGGCTGTGCAAGGAATTCCT
>DATIXC010000083.1:0-4002 GCA_035518995.1 Methanomassiliicoccales archaeon
CATCGTTCCACCTCGTAGGGTATCTCGTCCCGAAGGCCAGCTTCCTTGAATCCCTTGAGCCTGAGGAGGCAGGAATCGCATCGGCCGCAGGCCTTGTCCCTGCCCTCGTAGCAGGACCAGGTCAGATGCAGGGGCGCCTTCAGCCCTTTTCCTAACGTGACAATCTCTGACTTGCTCATGCGCAGGATCGGCGCCTCGATCCTGATCGCCTTTCCTTCGACTCCGGACTTGGTCCCTGCCTGCAAGGCTCTCTCGAAGGCCTCGAAGAACTCTGGTCTGCAGTCCGGGTAGCCTGAGTAGTCCACGGCGTTCGCTCCGATGAAGATGATGCTTCCCCCGACGGTCTCGCAGAGGCCGGCGGCTATGCTCAGGAAGATGATGTTCCTTGCCGGAACATAGGTGGCGGGGATGTCCGCACCCATCTCCCCTACGCTCCTCCGATGAGGAACATCGACCTTCCTCGAGGTCAGGGCGCTGGTCTCGAAGGAGCTGAGGTCCAGGTCCACAACCACGTGCCTTTCCAAACCGTAATGGGCCACAACGGACTTGGCGGCGTCCAGCTCCTTGGAGTGCCTCTGCCCGTAACGGATGCTGAGCGGTACCACCTCGTGGCCTTTGGACAACGCATAGGCCAGGGTGACCGTGGAGTCTAGCCCCCCGGAGAGGAGGGCCACGGCCTTGGACATAACTAGCACCCCAGGTCGCGCGACACCCAGGCGCTCTGACCCAGCTCCTCGTCCACCCCTATCTCCACCGAGCTCACGTTGTCTGGGAACCTGACCTTCTGCAGCACCATCTCCAGGATCACCCTGGCGATCTCCTCGGCGCTGGTCTCCTCGGCGTCCAGGATGACGACGTCTTCGGCGGGGAAAGCGTACCTCTTGCCCTTGGCCTTGACCACGACCTCCTCCCCGACCTGCATCTGCATGTAGGAGGAGTTGCCAGGGAGCAGGATGTGATGGTCCAGCTCATCGGCGATGTCGCGGAGCGCCTTCTTCAAGGGAACGAAGTCCATGATCATCGCGCGCTCTCCCTTCTCGCCGTGCAGGACCAGGCGGATGATGTAGGCATGACCGTGCAACCGTCCGCACTTCTCGTGCCCCGGGATGAAATGGCAGGCGGAGAACTTGATGCCGGCGTCGCGCCCGTCGATCTCGAGCCTCATGGTTGGACGCAGAACCTTGTAGGTTTTAAACTTTGCCCGGATGGCGATGCCAGGATTTTGATAAGCATCGGCGCACGATTATGTACCAGGAGAGCCTGCTAAACGTGTAGGGGATGATTGGATCAATAGCGAAAGACTCGCTGCTCTGCTCATCGTCTGCCTGCTGCTCGCCATCGGCATACTGATACCGATCAACCAGCTAAACGTCCATGGGACGGAGACGAGCGGGCCCTTCGCCTCGGCCATCGAGATCTCAGGAAAGGTCGAGCGGGTCATGTTCAGGTCCGTACCTTCGCCTCCTGAGTTTTGGAAACTGACCTTCAAGTTCATTTCGATGTATTCCTCAGGCGACTGGAACCTGTCGAATGCGATATGGTTCGGAAGTTCGACTTATGCCAATGATACGATTCTCGAAGTCAACATCGAGCTCGTCGATGGCAATGGGAATGGCAAATTGGACGATGCCGACACGATGTGGATCGTCTCCACCTCCTCATGCCTTCCTGGGTATTATTGGAATATACGGACCGAGGTCTTGCCAGAATATAGAGCAGATCATCCAATCGAATCGCCAGCGATAGAGGATGGAAGTGGTTACATCTCGTTCTATCGAACGCTCTACGAGCCTCCATTGACGAGGCTCACGATCCTCGATGTTGGTATGGGAAATGCGGCCTTCATCAAGGGGCCGTCCGTGAACAATTACCTGATCAATACCGGTCCTGAATCGAAGGCGGAGGTTGTCGTTGATTATTTGAAATCTATGAAGGTCAGCGGGCTATTTGCTCTGTTCATCACCGATGACGACCCAGGGAGCATTGGAGGTTTGGACGCCGTGCTCGAGAACTTCACGGTAGGTTACATCTTCCTCCCAACCAGGGAGCGGATGTCCGAGGCCTACGCCTCCGCTCTCGAATCTATTTCAGAGAAATCTGGCGCCCAGCTCGCGTATGGGCCGGATTTCGTCGATGGGGTTCATTCTTATGGGTTCGGTAGTTACGATGGCAAGGTCATGAAATGGGGGGACTCGTTCGACCTGTACTTCAACAACGAATCCAGACCAAACCTCTCCGTCTTGTATTCCCAAGGACCATTCCATTTCTTCTTTTCGGGCAACTCCACCAGCGAGGACGAGGCCAAGATCGTCCAGGAAGTCACCAGCAACCCCGATTTCATGAGAATCATGATCCCCACCACCCTGGTCCAATCCGCGAACTATGGCAAGGACGGGGCCACCTCGGACCTGCTACTTGATACGCTGGGGGCGCAGACCGTGATAATAAGCGTCGGCCCTGGTGACAGGGCATTGCCGTCCTCGAGCCTAATCGAGAACCTCCACGAGAAGGGGATCGAGGTCCAGAGAACCGACGAGATCGGCAACATCATCTACGTGACCGATGGGACGAACTATTGGAGGGGTTGAATCGAAACTCGCTTCACTTTTTCGCGCCCACCAAGGCCGATGCCATGGCAATCGAGTCCAGATAGCTGGCCTTAGCACGGGAGGTATCGACGAACACCTTGTCCATGTTGAGGACTATGGCACCCATGGCCCTGCCCTCCCCCAGGAAGTGGAGGGTGCGGAAGATCAGGTTGCCGGAGATCCCGTCGGGGGCGATGATGAGGTTGCAATCCCTGGCCGCCTCCTCGATGAGTATCTGCTGGTCCGAGGCCTCGATCCCCAGCTCGTTGCATGTTTCGGCGAGCCTCGCGGCGTCCTCCATGGTCCGGTCGACGGCGGGATGCCTCCCCTGATCCCCCCTCCTCCCTCCCGAAAGGAAGCCGACCTTGGGCTCCACACCGATCTGGCGCATCAGCTTGGCACCGTTTGTCGCAAGCTCCAGCTTCTGCTCGTAGGTCCAGCCCTCGTCGACCCCTACCGGCGCGAAGAAGAACATCCGGCCGTTGCGAGGCTGGAGGAGGGCCATTCGCTGCACCGAGGCCAAGGCGAACTCGCTCTTGAGCGCTTTGATGACCTGATTGGTGTCAAGGCTTCCCCTGACCGCGGCATCGAGCTCCCCTTTCCTAAGGTCCCTTACCATCTCATCGGCCTCATGGTAAACCCTGCTACGGCCATAGCCCGATGAATTGGCGATGGAAACGCTCGCCTCTACCCTATCCTGATCGTTCGCCGCGCCGATGCCTATGCGCCGCTCGGCACTTTTGGCCTTGGCGAGGATGAAGTCCGGGCCGAGCATCGCCATGGAATCATCTGGTGCAATCTTCTACTTTTCTGAGCCTGCGAGGATGCTGTCGAAGCGGTAATCCTCCCACTTCCTTATCCCGAGGACGACCTCGAGCTCCAACGGCGTGAGCATCGGACGGTTGTATCGAAGGGCGTCGTCGATGGCGATGCGCGGGCATGCGGTGGAGACGAAGGCATCGACCTTGAAAGCCAGGAGCTGATCGGGGGTGATGTTGTCAAGGGCTATAACCCAGGCCTTCCTCCCATCGTCCTCGATCAGGGCGCGTAGCCTCATGGCTAGAGCCCGCCTCCGCTGGCCAGGCTTGGTGGACACCAGAACGCCGATCTCCTTCGCCTCCTGCGCGACGGCTATCGCGGCGTACCTCTGGCGGAGGACCCGGTCCCTCAGCTCGCCTGTGCTGCGCACCTCTCTCATTAGGGGGTCGAGGATCACGACGTCCTTGCCCGTCTCCAATGCCACGGCCAGGGGATGGAAGTCACCTGAACCGATGAAAAGGAACTGTTCGACCTCGCGGGCGATCGAGGAGGCGGCGGTGACATTGCAACCGAGCACCTGGCCGGGATGCTTGACCCTGGCATCCCCCTTGCCGACCATGGCCACCACCCCTTTGGCAGCCAACCATACCTTGGC
>DATIXC010000084.1:0-16461 GCA_035518995.1 Methanomassiliicoccales archaeon
GGGATAGAGGTCAGGTACTGAGCTAGCCCTTTATCCAGAACTTGACGAACTCGTCCCTGCACTCCCCCCACTTGACATCGACCTTCTCAATCCTAGCCCTCGGATGCTCCTCGCGGAGCCTGCGCACGACCTCCTCTATGCCGTGCTTCTCGCCCTCGAAGCAGGCCTGGACCGAGCCGTCGGGGAGGTTCCTAACCCAGCCGGTCACGCGCTCTTGGTTGGCGAACCTCCTTGTATAGTCGCGGAAGTGCACGCCCTGGACGATCCCAATGAACTTGACCTCCGCCCGGACCTTCATAGCACTGCATGATGAGCCCGAGCGATTTATCTAACTTGCTTCCGATTCCTTTCTCTTATAGCTGACATTTCGTCTGACAATTGAAAAAGACTTATATACTGTTGCACCCAATTTATCCCTGACCAGAGGGGATGCGCTGGTTGGAGCCGTAACGGCTCAGGGATGGATGGGATCATGAAATCACTAGTGGAAGAAGCGCTGGCCAGATCGGGCGGATTGGGGGCTCCGTCAGCCCCAGCCTATGCGCCACCGCCGACGGTTGAAGCGACAGGGGACACGGCGGACTCTGAGCTCCTGGACATACTACAGAAGCTTAAGACCAATGTCAAGATAATCGGTTGCGGAGGCGGTGGGAGCAACACCATCGCCCGCATCTGCCAAGAGGGCATTATCGGCGCGGAGCTGTTCGCCGCCAACACCGACGCCCAGCACCTCCTTTCAATCAGAGTCCCTCACAAGATCCTTCTAGGAAGGCGGAGCACGCGCGGCCTAGGTGCCGGTGCGCTTCCACAGGTAGGGGAAAGCGCGGCCAGGGAAGCGGAGGAGGAGCTAAAGAAGGTCGTGTCCGACGCTCACCTGGTTTTCGTGACGGCTGGCATGGGAGGAGGCACGGGGACTGGCGCCTCGGCGGTCGTGGCGCAGCTCTCCAAGGAGGCTGGCGCCCTTGCGGTCGCGGTCGTTACCACGCCGTTCAAGGGAGAGGGCAAGGCGCGAATGGAGAACGCGGAGTGGGGCCTGGAGCGGCTTAGGAACGTGGCCGACACCGTCATCGTCATTCCCAACGACAAGCTCCTGGAGCTCGCGCCGAGGCTGCCATTGAACTCGGCATTCAAGGTGGCGGACGAGGTCCTGATGCGAGCGATCAAGGGCATCACCGAGCTCATCACCAAGCCCGGCCTGGTAAACCTGGACTTCAACGATGTCAAGACCATAATGAAGGGCGCGGGCGTGGCCATGATAGGCCTGGGCGAGAGCGACGCCCACGCCGAGGATCGCGCCATGGAAGCGATAGAGACCGCTCTCAACTCGCCATTGCTGGAAGTGGACATCAGCGGGGCCAATGGGGTCCTGGTCAATGTCATCGGCGGGCCGGACATGACCATCTCGGACGCCCAGAAGGTCGCCGAGGAGGTCCAGAAGCGGGTGAGCCCAACGGCGCGCATAATCTGGGGCGCGGCCATCGATCCTGCCCTGGAGCACAAGATCCGGGTCATGGTCATCGTGGCCGGTGTGCAGTCCAAGCAGATCATCGGCCGTCAGACGGAATTCACCAGGATGAAGGACTCGGACGTGGACTTCATACGCTGAACCAGCAAACCTCAACGTCGTTCCGATCGCCCCTCGCACGGGGCGACCGGTTTACGTTTCATTTTCCCCGCCTCACCTTTCTGAGGATGGACTGGCGCATAGAAATCTTTTAAATCGAATCCGCATATAAGCCTTGAGAAGCGCGGCTGTCTGCCACGCTCCCTCAAAATCACCCAGGATGGAATTGTCAATGAAGTCGTTCATCAGCGACGCCCTTTCGCGCGCAGGACCTGCAGCCGCACCGGCACCAGCCCCGGCCCCTTCGTTCCAGCCCTACTCGGACCAGGACGAAGAGCTAGAGAGGATTCTGGCTAGCCTGAAGACCAACATCAAGATCGTGGGCTGCGGCGGAGGCGGCACCAACACCATCGACCGGATGACCGAGGTCGGGATCACTGGTGCCGAGCTCTACGCGTGCAACACCGACGCCCAGCACCTGCTGGCCATACGTGCGCCGCACAAGATCCTCCTGGGCAGGAGGTCCACCCGTGGTTTGGGAGCTGGCGCACTCCCACAGGTCGGGGAGGAGGCCGCGAGGGAGGCCGAGGAGGAGCTGAAGAAGGCCCTGCAGGGAGCGGACATAGTCTTCATCACCGCCGGCCTGGGCGGCGGTACCGGGACCGGGTCCGCGCCGTTCGTGGCACAGGTCGCCAAGGAGCAGGGCTCCTTGACCATCTGCATCTGCACTTCCCCGTTCAAGGCCGAGGGCGCCATCCGTGCCGAGAACGCGGATTGGGGCCTGGAGCGGCTTAGGAATATCGCCGACACCGTCATCGTCATTCCCAACGACAAGCTCCTGGAGCTGGTCCCGCGCCTGCCCTTGAACGCCGCGTTCAAGGTGGCCGATGAGGTGCTGGTGCGGGCGATAAAGGGGATCACCGAGCTCATCACCAAGCCTGGCCTGGTCAACCTGGACTTCAACGACCTGCGCACCATAATGAAGGGCGCGGGCGTGGCCATGATCGGCCTGGGGGAGAGCGACGAGGACGACAGGATCGAGAAGGCCGTGAACGAGGCCATAAACTCACCGCTCATCGACGTGGACATAAACGGCGCGTCGGGCGCCTTGATCAACGTCACCGGCGGAGAAAACATGTCCGTGAGCGAGGCGGAGCATGTCGCCGAGATGATCCAGGCCAAGGTCTCGCCCAATGCCAGGATAATCTGGGGGGCCGCCGTGGACCCGACCCTTCAGGACAAAGTCCGGGTCATGGTAGTGATCACTGGAGTTAAATCGAAGCACATCCTCGGCCCCAAGGACGTCCGGGGCGGGGCCAAAAGCATGGACGTCGATTTCATAAGGTGAACCAAAAGCAATTTAATATAGAACTGATTCGGGTAAGTCCTAGAAGAGAGTATCGCGATGGACATCGTGGACAAGTCCAGAGAGGTCCAGAAGGACATCGATGAGCGGGTCTCCAAGATAGGCAAGGGCAAGTATGGCCGTGTCATCAAGATGGCCCGCAAACCCACCCGCGATGAGTACGTCAAGACCATCACCATCACGGGCATAGGCCTGTTGCTGATTGGCGGCCTGGGTTTCTTGATATACCTGATCTGGTCGACCTTTGTGGACTGATGCCCGTTGCGAGAATCCGGAGTGCGCTTTCCATGAATGAAGAAGCACCGCAACCTGTTACTCCCCCGGCTTCCGCCGCGCCGGAGCCCCAGCCCCCAGCGGCAGCGCCCGTGCAAGGAGGCCTAGTGCTCACTGGAGAGAGGGACGAGCGTAAAATACCCGCGGGAGGAAACACCATCTGGAACTTGCAGCTCAAGAACGAGTCCGGCGGCAAGCGCAAGGTTAAGGTCCGCCTGACCGTCGATGTCATATCCCCCCTGGAGGGGCCAGCCGACTGGGGGGTGCACCTCTACGACGCGACCACCCTCATCTGGGACAGCGCATCAGCCTCGGCGAGCGAGGTCACTTTCAACATGGAGGGCTCCCGCCCGAAGATCCTCAAGCTGGAGATGGAGGCCCCCAAAGGCGTCCGCTACGGCGAAGGGGGACATACCAAGCTCGACATCAGCTTTGACGACGGCTCATCCCCGCAAACGATCGAGTTCAAGGCCATGGCCAGGCAGTCCATCGTCGCCTTGAAGGCGTCCATCGGCCACGAGAGGAACGTGGCGGATGACGTGGGCAGCAAGGCCAAGTCCAAGAACAGCGGCATCTACGCCATCCTCGCCCCGGCCAACCTGCACGGGTACGTGCTCATCGAGGGCATGAACACCGACGAGCTGCGGGAGTCGGTCCGCGGCATACGCAGGGCAAGGGGGCTTGTGGACGGGGAGACGAGCTTCGCGGACATCGACCACTTCCTGACCCCCAAGCCTCTGGTCTCTGGCATCCAGGAGGGGGACGTGGTCGAGCTCATCGCCGGCCCGTTCAAGGGCGAGAAGGCCCGCGTCAAGAACATCGATGAGGCGAAGGAGGAAATCACGGTGGAGCTGTTCGAGGCCATGGTGCCCATCCCCGTGACCGTCCGAGGGGATCACGTTCGCGTTCTAGAGAAGGAGAAGTGAGCACATGGTAGACACGATTGAAGTGCTGGTAGACGGAGGCAAGGCCACTCCCGGCCCGCCCCTTGGGCCCGCATTGGGCCCGATGGGAGTGAACGTGGTCCAGGTCGTTGCCAAGATCAACGAGAAGACCAAATCCTTCGAGGGCATGAAGGTCCCGGTCAAGGTCATCATCGATCCCAAGACGAAGAGCTTCGACGTAAAGGTGGGCACGCCCCCGACCTCCCAGCTTCTCTTCAAGGAGATGGGCGCGGAGAAGGGATCGGGGACGCCCAATAAAAGCAAGGCTGGCAACATCACCATCGAACAGGCCATCAAGGTCGCCAACATGAAGGGCGACTCCCTCATGGGCAAGGACCTGAAGATGAGGGTCCTCGAGGTGGTGGGCGTCTGCGTCTCCTCCGGTGTCAATGTCGAGGGCAAGGACGCCAAGGCCATGCAGAAGGAGATCAAGGAAGGAAAGTGGGACGCCAAGCTCAAGGCCTGAGCGCCCGCCTCCCCTGCATAAACCTTATAAACGGTACGCGCATAGAGGGACTCCACCACTGTAGGAGAGCCTCGGCTCGCCATCACTACAGGAGGGATGCGATTGGTTGAAAAGCAGACACTGAACGCCGTCAAGAAGGCGCTCGAGAATCACAAGAAGCGCAATTTTACTGAGACGGTGGACATCTCCATCAACCTGAAGGACGTGGACCTGAGCGTTCCCAAGAACCGTATCCAGGATGATGTCATCCTGCCTAACGGCCGAGGGCGCCAGGTCAGGGTTTGCGTCATCGGCGGGAACGAGATGGTGGCCAAGGCCAAGACGGCCGCGGACCGCGTCCTCACCGCCGACGAGCTAGGCAAGATCGCGGACGATAAGAAGCAGGCGAAGAAGATGGCCGGCGAGTTCGACTTCTTCATCGCCGAGGCTCCCTTGATGCCCGTGGTCGGCAAGCGCTTGGGCGTCGTGCTCGCACCGCGCGGCAAGATGCCGAAGCCGATACAGCCTGGTGCGGATCCCAAGCCGGTCATCGAGACCCTGAGGAAGACGGTCACGGTGCGGAGCAAGGACCGCAAGACATTCCACGCGCCCGTCGGGACGGCGGACATGCCCCCGGAGCAGATAGCTGAGAACATCGACATGGTCCTGAAGAGGCTCATCGGCAAGCTGGAGAGGGGCTCGCAGAACATCGGCTCCGTCTATGTGAAGACGACCATGGGCCCATCGGAGAAGGTAATGTGAGGTGACTGGAATGGCGCACGTAGCAGCTTGGAAGAAGCAAGTGGTCAAGGAGCTGGTCGATGCCATGAGGTCCCATCACTCGGTGGCGGTGGTAGACCTGCACGGTATACCGTCCGCGCAGCTGCAGCTCATGAGGCAGGGCATGCGCCCCAAGGCGGCCCTGATCATGTCCCGCAACACGCTGCTGGACATAGCCATCGACGAGGCGGCCAAGGAGCGCCCCGGCCTGGAGAAGATAAAGGAGTTCCTGGGCGGGCAGAGCGCGATCGTGGCGACCGATGAGAACCCCTTCAGGCTCTTCAGGAACATGGAGGCCACCAAGAGCGCGGCCCCCGCCAAGCCAGGGGACATCGCCCCGGACGACATCGAGGTCAAGGCGGGCGACACGCCGTTCAAGCCCGGCCCCATAGTGGGCGAGCTGCAGAAGGTGGGCATACCCGCTGGCATCGAGGGCGGGAAGATAGTGATCAAGAAGGACAAGGTCCTCGTGAAGAAGGGCGACGTCATCTCCCCGGAGCTGGCCGTCATCCTGCCCAAGCTCGAGATCCTGCCCATGACCGTGGGCATGGACCTGAGGGCGGTCTTCGAGGATGGTCTGATCTACAAGAAGGAGGTCCTGGACATCCCGGCCGACTACTACGTCGGGTTGATGGCCCAGGCCTCGCGCAACGCCATGGCCCTGGCGGTCGAGGTGGCGTACTTCGCCCCCGAGACGATGAGCCCATTGCTGGCCAAGGCGTACAGGAGCGCGGTCGCGGTCTCGTCCGAGGCGGCGTTCCCGACGAAGGACACGGTACAATTCCTCTTGGCAAAGGCGGAGGCGAGCATGCTCGCGCTCGCGGCTCGGGTGCCCGAGCTCGCGGACGAGCGTGTCAAGGCAAGGCTGTCAGCAAAGCCCTCCTCCCCGGCGCCCTCTTCCAGCAAGAAGGAGGAGCCGAAAGAGGAGAAGAAAGAGGAGAAGGTCAGCGAGGAGGATGCCGCTGCTGGCCTTGGTGCACTATTCGGATAAGATCAAGGAGGTAAAGACATGGAATACGTATACAGCGCTTTGGTTCTTCACGCCGCTGGAAAGCAGATCACCGAGGACGCGGTCGCCGATGTCCTGAAGGGCGCCGGGGTCACTCCCGATGCCACCAGGATCAAGGCCCTGACCGCCTCCCTCGAGGGCGTCAACATCGACGAGGCCATCAAGAGCGCCGTCGTCGCCGCGGCCCCGGCCGCCGCCCCAGCCGCTGCCGCCCCGGCAGGCGAGAAGAAGGAAGCGAAGAAGGAAGAGGAGAAGAAGGAGCAGGTCAGCGAGGAAGAGGCTGCAGCCGGCCTCGGCGCTCTGTTCGGTTGAACCGAGCAAGGCACCAAACTCGCCCCGCCCTTACCGATCCCCGGCCCACCGGCCCCTGCCCGGCATCCTACGGGCATGGTCGCGAGGCCACACAAACCCCTTGGGGCTTCGCCCCGCTTCCACCATTTTTTCTGAGGCTCAAGGCCAAAGAGCACCTGGAGGTCCAACAAGAGATCAAGACAGGCTACATCTTCTCGATGACCTGGGTGACTTCCTTCTCGATGAACTCGGCCATGTCCTTGCTCAGCTGCGCCTTCATGTCCTCGGGGACGATCCTCATGCCCAGCTCGGCAGTGCATTTGGTGAGCTTGAACAGGGCGTACCCCTCGCGCATCTTGGCGTCCAGGAAGTCCTTGATGGCCTGCTTCATCTCCGCCTTGAGCTGAGGGTCCTCGTTGATCTTCTGCTTGATCTGGCTCTTGATCTCGTCCTTGACCAGGTCCCTCACGGCCTCTATTATCAAGTCCTCGGTGTTGGTCACCCCGATGGTGCTCTTCAGCATCTCGTCGACTACCATGCCTATCCCTTTCGCCTTCCGAACCATGTGCGCCGAGATATAACTAATTTGCTCAATGCCAGGCCAGCTCACTGGAGTTGGTGAGGACGCCCTTGCATGCCAGCGTTTTCGGCAAGGTTAATTATCCCACCCTTCTCTTTCGGTGGTTAGGATGAAATTAGCCGAGATTTACAGACTCGCGGTCAAGCTTGGAATGCAGGCGGACCCGCGCAGCCAAAAGGAGCTCGAGTCTGAGCTCGAGGCTCAGAAGGAGAAGTTCGAGAAGCTCGATGCCAAGGCGAAGCAGCGGTTCGACCTGGACCTGCTTTGGAACCCGTACCATGACACCAGGCTCCTCTTCGGCGGGGAAGGGGAGGAGGTCAAGACCGCTCTCATGGGAATAGACATCGGCCCAGGGGAGGTGCTCATCGCCGACAGACTGCGAGAGAAGGGGCGCAAGGTGGACGCGGTGATCGGCCACCACCCTTTGGGGAAGGCACGAGGAATCTTCCCGGAGGTCATGCACGTCCAGGAGAACATGTACCACGATTACGGCGTTCCCATCAACGTCATCGAGGACCTGATGGCCCCCAGGATAAAGGAGGTGATGCGGGCCGTGCACCCCGTCAATTACGACCAGGCCGTGGACGCCGCGAGGCTCCTCGAAGTCCCGCTCATGTGCTTGCATTCGCCGTGCGACATGCTAGGACAGAGGTTCGTCCAGGGCATCATGGACAAGAGGGGGCCCCGCAAGGTGTGCGAGATAATCGATGCGCTCATGGAGCTTCCCGAGTACGATCTGGCGGCGAGGTGCAACAACCATCCCGAGGTCTACGTGGGGGACAGGAATCGCAAGGCCGGCAAGGTCATGGTGAAGTTCGCGGGAGGCACAGCCGGACCGAAGGAGATGTACGACGCGCTCTCCAAGGCGGGCGTGGGCACGGTGGTGTGCATGCACATCCCCGAGAACCATGTCGAGGAGGCCAAGAGGGCGCACATGAACGTGGTCGTCTCCAGCCATATGGCCTCGGACTCGGTCGGCCTGAACCTGTTCGCGGACAAATTGGAGAGCAAGGGCGTGAAGGTCGCTCCCTTCTCCGGCTATCTGAGGGTCAAGAGAGGCTGAGGTCTAAGGATGAGCAAGGGCCAGTACCATGAGAGGAGCTCCAGGGTGTTCAGGGACGCCTCCAAGCTCTCCTTCGACTACGTGCCTGATAGGCTGGTGCACCGCGAGGCCCAGCTCGCCAAGCTCTGGATGCTCTTCCGGCCAGTGCTGGAGCAGGGCATCTCCCAGACGGCATTCCTCATCGGGCCCGTCGGTACTGGGAAGACCGCGACCTCCAAGCGCTTCTGCCTGGACTTCGTCAAGGAGTCCCAGAGCAAGGATCGCGCGGTCGACTTCGTCATCGTCAACTGCCGCCAGAGGAACACGGAATCGAGCGTCCTGCTGCGCCTGGTCACGCACTTCGACGAGCACTTCCCCGACCGAGGGTTCTCCTCCTCGGAGATGCTCCGCTCCCTGCGCAAGCACATCGAGAAACGCAAGATCCATCTGGTGGTGGTGCTGGACGAGGCCGACGTGCTGATCCGCCGGGGCGCCGGGGACCTGATCTACCACCTCTCCCGCTTCGACGAGGAGAAGGTGGGGGGCAGGGCGTCGATGTCCCTCATCCTTGTGTCCCAGAAGTACGTGCTGGACATGCTCGACCCCGCCTCGTTTTCCACCTTCAAGAAGGCCAATGCCATCCTCTTCGACCGCTACAGCGCCAGGGAGCTGTCGGACATCGTGGCGGAGCGTGCCGGCCTGGCCCTCTTCCCGGACGCCATGAGCAAGCAGTGCATCGAGCTGATCGGGGACATCGCCTCCGAGTTCGGGGACGCGAGGTTCGCCATCGAGCTGCTGGAGAAGGCGGGCATGCTGGCCGAGGAGGAGTCGGCGGGGATGGTGACGCCTGAGCACGTGCGCGCCGCCAAGGCCCTGACCTACTCCGTGGTCACGGAGAGCAAGATCGAGGAGTTGGACAAGCAGCGCCGGCTGGTCCTGCTCTCCATCGCCCGGGCCATCAAGGACCAGGCCTACGTCACCACCGGGGAGGTGGAGAAGATCTACAAGGTGGCGGCGGAGGAGTTCGGGGAGAGGGCGAGGGCGCACACCCAGTTCTGGGCCTACTTACAGGACCTGGCCAACGAGGGGCTGATCGAGACCAAGGTGGTGGGCGACTCCACCGGCGGGGGGCGGACGACCTACATCTCGCTCCCGGACATCCCGGCCAAGGTGCTGCGCGAGAAGCTCGAGTCCTCTATCCACTAGGGGCATGGCGCCAGCTTTCCCTCGGAAAAGTAATTTAGCGGTTCATGGCTTATCAATGGCGAGGCTAGTGCGATGTTCAGGACCCCCCTTTACGACCTTCACGTGAAGATGGGAGCCAAGATGGTTCCCTTCGGCGGCTGGGAGATGCCTCTCCAGTACACCTCCATCATCGAGGAGCACATGGCGGTGCGCAAGGCCGCCGGCATCTTCGACGTCTCCCATATGGGTGACATCATCGTCAAAGGAGACGGGGCCAGGGAATTGATGGCCAGGCTCCTGACCAACGACGTCGAGGACCTCCCCGTCGACAAGGGGATCTACTGCCACATCCTCAACGAAGAGGGCAGGATCATCGATGACACCATCGTCTACCACTTCGAGGAAGGCAAGTACCTGATGGTGCCCAACGCCGCCACCACCGAGCGAGTGCTGGCATGGGTCATGGCGCATGCCGACGGACAGGAGGTGATCGATGTCTCGAGGAGGCTGGCCTGCATCGCGTTGCAAGGCCCCAAGGCCGCGGAGATCCTCGAGGGCATCTGCTTCTCCGACCTCGGCCCCATGAAGCGCAACTCCTCGGAGCTCTCCGTGCTCTTCGCCGATCCTGACATCACCGATGGAATCATCAATCGCTACCAGCCGACCGGCTTCCTCTGCGACATCGTCACCACCAAGTGCAAGCCCAACACCAAGGGCCAACTCGGTTTCACGGAGAGCGGGTACCTTTGCCGCACGGGCTACACGGGCGAGGACGGTTTCGAGATCCTGGTGGAGAACGATGCCGCCCCGGTTCTTTGGCAGGTGCTCCTCAGGGCGGGGAAGGAGCATGGCATCAAGCCTTGCGGCCTAGGGGCGAGGGACACCCTGCGCCTGGAGATGGGCTTCCTGCTCTCGGGCACCGACTTCAACGGCAGCCAGACCTCCCTGGAGACCGGGCCGCCCTGGGTGGTGAAGATGCAGCGCGACTTCATCGGCAAGGAGGCGCTCCTCCGCCAGAAGGCGTCGGGGGACTACCCGCACCTGGTCTGCCTGGAGCTGATGGAGAAGGGAGTGCCGCGCCATGGATACCAGATCGTCGTGGCTGGCGATGTCGTCGGCAGCGTCACCAGCGGAACGCTCTCGCCCTGCCTGAAGAAGGGCATCGCCCTGGGCTACGTCCGGGCGCCCTTCGACCAGGAGGGCACCGAGGTCGAGGTGGTCATCCGTGGGGCCAGCGCCAAGGCCAGGGTCATTAAGCCCCCGTTCGTCAAGGGGTGCTAGTTTGCTCGACGAGATACTCGAGCTCTTGTCGGTCCCAGGCGTGTCCGGGTTCGAGGGCCCGGTGCGCGAGTCGATAAAGGCCAGGGCGCAATGGTACGCCGAGACCTCGGTGGACCGAATGGGCAACCTCCACGCCGAGGTGGGTGGGGGGTCTCCCCACATCATGCTCATCGCCCACATGGACGAGAACGGCTTCGTCATCACCAGGATCGAGGACTCCGGCTTCCTGCGCTTCCGTACCATAGGCGGCTGGGACGACCGGTGCCTGGTGGGCAGAGTGGTCAACGTCCTCTCCTCGAAGGGCACGGTGAAGGGCGTCATCGGACTGCTCCCTCCCCACCTCATGACCAAGCCGACCGAGGAGATGGCCAAGGTCCTGAGGAGCGAGGACCTGCACATCGACATCGGATGCACCAGCGCCAAGGAGGCCCAGGACCTTGGGATAGAGGCCGGGACCCCGGTTGCGCCGGAGAAGCATCCTGCCATGATGGTCAACGAGATGATCAGCGCCCGCGGTCTGGACGACCGGGTAGGGTGCGCGGTGCTGCTGGAGGTGTTGAAGCGCCTCCATGGGAAGATGGTGGGCTCGCGCGTCCACTACGTCTGGTCGGTGCAGGAGGAGATCGGGCTCAGGGGCGCGCAGATGCTCTCCATGGCCCATCGCCCCGACGCCGCCCTCGTCGTCGACACCTGCTCGGCGAGCGACGTACCGGGCGTGGCGTCGCACTTCAGCCACATCCGCCTCGGAGGTGGGCCGGTCATCCGCTTCATAGACAACCGGGCCATCGCCACTCCAGGCCTAGTGGCCTTCGTGAGGAAGGTGGCCGAGGAGAGAGGAATAACCGTCCAGATGGGTATCTCGGGCGGAAGCACGGACGGTGCCATGGCCCAGGCGGGGGGAGCGGCGATGGTCCCCCTCGGCTTCCCCATCCGCTACACCCATTCCCCGGTGGAATGCGTCAGCATGAAGGACGTGGAGGAAATGGTCAGGCTCCTCGAGGCCCTGATCCTCGACATGGACCAGGGGGGCTGGGATGCCGAGAAGGTCTGAGAAGGTCGTCAGCACGCTGTTGGAGCTGCTCTCGAGGCCCAGCGCCTACGGCCAGGACAAGCAGGACATCCTTGGCTACGCCATGGACTGGTTCTCCGAGCTGGGTATGAGCGTGACTCTCCACGGGCAGGAGAGCGTGCCCGCCATCTGCGCCACCAACGGCTCGGGCGGCCTGATCCTCTCCGGCCATTTGGACACTGTGCCGATAGGCTCGGGCTGGGAGAGGGAGCAGGGGGAAGTGGTGGGCGGCCGCATCTACGGCAGAGGGGCGGCGGACATGAAGGGGGCCGTGTCCTCCATGCTGCATTCCTGCACAGAGCTCATGCGCGAAGACCTACGCTTCTCCGTCTTCCTTACCACGGACGAGGAGGAGAAGATGACCGGGGCCTATGCCCTGGCGGAGCTCGACCTGGTCAAGGAGGCCAAGGGGGTCCTGGTCGGTGAGCCGACGGACCTGCTGCCGGCCTACAAGGAGAAGGGCATCTCCCGCTTCCGATTGACCACCTATGGCACCGCCGCCCATGCCAGCCAGCCGTGGCTGGGGGAGAACGCCATCCAGAAGATGTCCAGGCTGCTGGAGCGGCTGAACAAGTGGGCCAAGGCCCCCGAGTCGCCCACGGAGGACATGACCCTGTGCATCTCCATGATCAGGGGCGGGACCAAGTCCAACATCGTCCCGGACCGCTGCGAGGTGGACATCGACGCCCGCTTCCCCAGGCCCTTGACCTACCAGAAGGTAAGGACCATCATCATGGACGAGCTCAAGGGCGGCGATTACGACATCCACATGCTCTACGAGCTCGAGGCCTACGAGGCAGACCCGGAATCGGAGCTCTCCCTGACCGCCAAGGAGGTCACCGGCAGCGAGCTGGTGATCGTGCCCTACGCCACTGAGGCCCCGATCTTCGCCGCGGCAAACCACAACGTCCTGGTCTGCGGGCCAGGCGCCATGACCATGGCCCATGCCGACGACGAGTTCGTGGAGAGGTGGCAGCTGGAGAGGGCGACCGAGATCTTCTCCTCGATGGCCAGGAAGATGGCCTAGGGGTAGCAGCGGGCCACGGTCCTGGGGAAGGGGACCGCATCCCGGATGTGCTCCAGCTTGCATACCCAGCGCACCACCCTCTCTATGCCCAGCCCGAAGCCGGAGTGCGGGACGGAACCGAAGCGCCTCAGGTCCAGGTACCACTGGTACGCCTCAAGGGGTATGTCCTGCGCCTTCAGCCTGGAGGTCAAGAGGGCCAAGTCCGTCTCCCTCTCCGAGCCACCGATTATCTCCCCGTAACCTTCTGGGGCGAGTAGGTCGGCGCACTTCACCGTGGCCGGGTCGTCGGGGTCCTCCTTCATGTAAAAGGCCTTGATCTCCTTGGGGAAGTTGGTCACGAACACCGGTACCTTCTCCTCGGCGGTGAACGCGCGCTCCTCCACCGCCCCCATGTCGCTGCCGAAGGACAGCTCGAAGCCCTTGGCCCTGAGCGCCTCGATGGCCTGGGAGTAACGCACCCGCTTGAACGGGGGGCGGACGTCCTTTAGGTCGCTCAGGTCCCGTCCGAGGAGCCCTAGCTCGGCCCGGCGGTCCTTGAGGACCTGCTCCACCATGGCCGTGACCAGGTTCTCCTGTATCTCCATGTTGCCCTGGTTGTCGGTCCAGGCCTCCTCCAGCTCCAGGTGCCAGTACTCGGTCAGATGCCTGGTGGTCCTGGACTTCTCGGCGCGGAAGGACGGCGTGAGCGAGTACACGCGGTCGAGGGAGAATATCAGGGCCTCCAGGTACATCTGCGCGCTCTGGGAGAGGTAGGCCTCGCGGTCGAAGTACCTCAGCCTGAAGAGCGTCACACCTCCCTCGCAAGCGTTCTGGGTAAGGATGGGCGGGGTGACCTCGGTGAAGTCGTTGGCCTTCAGCCAGGCCCTCGCCCCCTCGAGCACCGAGGCCTTGACCTTCATCACGGCCGTCTGCTCCCTGGACCGGATCCATAGGTGGCGATTGTCCAGCAGGAGCTCCTCGCTCTGGTATTCGGTTATGGGGAAGGGCTCGGCCCCTCCGACCAGCTTGAACGAGGAGGCTTTCAATTCGAAGCCTCCTGGCGCCCGTCCGTCCTCGAACACCTTTCCGGTCACGACCACCGAGGATTCCACCGCTGCGGACTTGGCCGCCTCGAACTCGCCCTCTGGAAGATTGCCCTTCTTGATGGTGACCTGGATTATCCCGGAGGCGTCCCGCACCACCGCGAAGACTATGGCCCCGCTGCTGCGCGTCCGATAGATCCAGCCCTGGATGGTCTCCTCCTGCCCCTGGATCGGGGAGGAGAGGACCTGCCCGATCTTCCTTGGAGGGCTCATGCCCATGAGCATGGTTTACATCTAGTTTTCCCTTTCGGTCGCAGGCCTCAAGGATTCGGCCGACCAGCAGTTTTATCACGCGCCAGAGGCGATTCCCGGACGTGGAGATAAGAAGGGCGCGGGCGAGGGACCTCGAGCCTCTGGAGAGGATCGAGCGCTCCTCGTTCCATGAGGAGAGGTTCCAGCGCTGGCTGCTCCAGTCCATGATAGGGGAGAAGGCGTTCCTCACCTTGGTGGCCTTGGAGGACGGGGGGGTGGTGGGTTACGGCTCGGTGCACCTCTCAGGCCCAGGGCCCGCCAGGATCATATCCATAGCCGTCTTGCCAGCGAGGAGGGGGAACGGCATAGGGAGGTCGCTGTTGGAAGCGCTGGAGGGCGAGTGCTCGGCCAAGAACATCGCGAGCCTGTGCCTAGAGGTCTCCATGAGCAACCTGGTCGCCCTGCATCTCTACTTGTCCAAGGGATACGAGGTCAAGGGCACCATCCCTGGCTACTATGGCGAAGGTAAGGACGCCTTCTATATGGTCAAGGACCTCGCAGGTGGTTAGCGAAGGGCTCGTCAGGACGAGGACTTTTTCGATGTCTGGCCTATGCCTGCGAACGGTAGGAGCGATTAACGAATCATTATATACTGAACCGTGCATTCGCGCTTGATATCAGCCCTCGCTTTGACGTGGCAAGAGGTGAATGACCAATGGAAGAGACCCTATGCAATGTCGAATTCCTCAAGAACAACAACACTTACATCGCCAGAGTGCAGAGCGACCTGGGAGGCATGAGGGAGTACCGCAGCTCGAGCTTCGAAGAGGTGCTCGAGCAGGTGATCATCGACCTCCAAGAGGAATTCGAGACCGCGATGTAGGCCTTCTCGGCTCATCGGGTCGTGCTACGGGGTGATGGTCGCTAGATGCGGCCCAAAGGTTTGGGGCTTAATCGTTCCTGAGACGATGTGGAGGTCATTGGTATGCCGGAGAACGTGAAATCTGAGATGGACGAGGTCATTTCTCATTACTATGGCGACGACCAGGTCACCGCCTTGATCAACCTCAAGGTCGACACCAAGGACGTGGACAAGATCGCGGAGAGGGTTTCAGGCTACCTGCAGGTCGAGGACGTGTTCCTCGTGACCGGCGACACGGACATCGTGGCCAAGGTCAAGGTCCAGACCTATAACCAACTGAAGAGGTTCATCGTCGAGGACCTCTCGAAGATCGGAGGGGTCAAGGACACCAAGACCCTGATGGTCGTGAGCACCTTCAAGGAGCGAGGGGAGCTGAGGTTCGAGGGCGGCGAGGCGAAGGAGAGCGGGAACTAGTCCCATTGATTTGATGATCCAAGGAGGCTGAGATCATGGTAGACGCGGACACGAAACTTAAGCAGATCATTGATGTTCTGGATCAGCTGGCGGAGGATACCTCCGTCCCAAGGAATATCCGGCGCGGGGCCACATCCGCAAAGGAGAGGCTGCTCCAGCAGAAGGAGCCCCTGGACGTCCGGGCGGCCAGCGCCATTTTCATCCTGGATGAGCTGGCGAACGACCCGAACATACCTTTGCACGGGCGCACCCTCATTTGGAACATCATAAGCCAGCTCGAGACCATTAAATGATGCTTGACCGCGAACGGTCCATTCCTTCGCCGATCAGGCAGTTCCTTTGATCGGTGCTTCCTGTCCGCCCGGAACAGGATGAGCACTGATATGGACGATACCCTGCGCTCGAGTACGCCCTTATCGCAGGCGCGTTGCTCTTTTCCACATTTATCAAAACATTTGGCGCGACCTCCAGCGCCTTGTTTGTGAGGACGTTCACCATTGCGGTCGCCAGGCCCTGATTCCTATGCTCCTCTCGAGTGGCGACAATCCCGATGTGCGCGCCGTACGGGAACATTCTAACTGATCCGATGCAGGCAAGAGCCCCGTCCCTTTCGATGGCCAGCCAATGTGCGGACTTCAATGCCCGCTCAGCAGCCTCATGAGAGAAGTCCCCCCAGAACAAGGGATTGGCCCTTCTCATCAATATGGAGACTTCATGTGCGCGGTCCAATCCGATTCCTATCGTCCGGACATCAGGGACCGAGCGCTTCCTTCCTCCCCTTGGACCATTATGAAGAGTCCTCGCAAGAATGGCTCATGAGCTCCTCAGCAGCAGCCCTTCACAGTCAGCTGGGACCTGGACCTCGATGCGCCCAGATTTCAGATTTTCCAATAAGAAGCGGATGCCCCTTCTGCTGCCCCTTAGCTGCACAACGTGGTCGTCGAATACCAACATCGCGCCATAGACAACCTCCCTTCCATCGCCACCATGACTTT
>DATIXC010000085.1:0-7601 GCA_035518995.1 Methanomassiliicoccales archaeon
ATGGTACGATCCGGAGCGCGCACGGCTACATACCCTTCGACGACGAGGGCACGGGGTCCTCACGGACGGTGATAATCGACAAGGGCGTCTACCAAGGATACATGCAATCCTTGGAGACCGCGGCGGAGATGGGGGTAAGGCCAACTGGCAACGGCCGCGCCCAGGACCCACATCGACGCGTCTTCGTGCGCATGACCAACACCTTCTTCGAGCCAGGCGACTGGAAGCTCGAGGAGATGATCGCCGATGTCAAGCACGGGGTACTCACAGACCGGGCCATTAGCGGCATGGAGGACCCGGTGGGCGGAGGGTTCGAGGCCAAGGCCCTGAGAGGCTTCCTCATCGAGAACGGCGAGATCACCGACATGCTCCGCGGGTTCACCCTGACCGGGAAGGCACTGGAGATACTGAGGACCACCGACGCCGTGGGCAAGAGCCTGAGGCTGGACGGCGGGACGTGCGGCAAGGGGGTCGAGGACTTCGTCCCCGTTTCCTCGGGCGGCCCGCATTGCCGCTCCAGGATAATCCTGGGAGGTGGATAGATGAGGCCCGAGGAGATAGCCAGCGAGGCGATGAAGGCCGCGATGGCGGCGGGAGCGGACCAGGCCGAGGCCTACGTGGTCAGGTCGAGGTCCGTCTCGGCGTACGCGGACGACTCGTGCGTGAAGAGCGTCGAGGAGAAGTCGGACCTGGGCGTGGCGGTGAGGGTCTTGGTCGGAGGGAGGCTTGGCCAGGCCAGCTCATCGGTCTCTTCGCTGGCCCATGCCCAAGCGTGCGCCCTTGCCGCGGTCCAGACCGCCAAGCTGATACCTGTGGACAAGGTCTTCAAGGGCTTCGCCATGCCTGCCGGAGGGCATGCGCAGTTCAAGGCCCTGGACCCCAGGATAGCGTCCCTGGGCGTGGAGGAGGCGGCCGAGAGTCTCAAGGAGATCATCGGGGCCGCCTCCGAGCCGAGGAAGGTGAAGGTGCCGAACGGCGTCCTCAGGGCGGCGGACCTGGAATCGGTGGTGGCCAACACCAATGGTTTATCGACAAGGAGGGAGGCCTCGATGGTGTTCGTCCATCTGACCGCCATGACCCGGGGCGCCAGCCCAGGGGAAGGGACGGAGGTCTTCTTCTCTCCATATCTGAAGGAGCTGGACGCGGGAGCCCTTGGCGGCTCTCTCAAGGCCAAGGCCAGAGCCTCCGCCAAGGCCAAGGCCTTCAAGGGCAGGGAGAAGCTACCGGTAGTGCTCCCTCCCCACGAGCTAGCGGAGATGCTGCAAGGTTCCATCCACTTCGCGCTCAGCGCGGAGAACGTGAACCGCAGGAGGAGCCCTCTCGTAGGCCAGATGGGGAAACAGGTGACGGCCAAATGCCTCACCCTTTCCGACGAGCCCCTGGACAGGAGGGGGATGCTCTCCTCGCCCTTCGACGACGAGGGCACCCCGACCAGGCGGAAGGCGCTCATCGAGCGGGGCGTCCTCAAGGGCTTCCTCTACGACCTCTACAACGCCCACCTTTCCGGCGTGGAGCCGACCGGGAACGGCCTCAGGCGAAGCTCCACGGACCCCATAAGCAACTACCAGATGGGGGTTGGGATAGCGCCGGTCTGCCTGGTGGTGAAGCCTGGGACCAAGCGGGTCGAGGACATGGTGAGGGAGATGGACAGGGGTCTGCTGGTGGAGAAGACGGCCGCGCCCGACGTCCATCCCATCACCGGGGACTTCGGCCTCGAGGTCCGGTGCGCCCATCTGGTGGAGAGGGGCGAGGTCAGGTCCACGGTGAAGCACTGCCTGCTCTCCGGCAACATGTTCCGAGCCCTGAGCCAGGTCAGGGCCGTGGCCAGCGACTGCGCGGTCTCCCTCAACCTGGTGCTTCCCTCGCTCCTCTTCGAGGACTTCGAGCTCATCGGGAGCGAATGATCACTTCTCTTCCACGAAGCGCAGGGAGCCAGAGTTCATGCAGAAGCGCTTCCCGGTGGGCCGGGGGCCGTCGTCGAAGACGTGGCCCAGATGCCCGCCGCAGCGGGCGCAGGCCACCTCGGTCCTGACCATCCTGAAGGTCTTGTCGTCGCGGTATTCCACCGCGTCCGGGGAGACGGGGGCGTAGAAGGAGGGCCAGCCGGTCCCAGAATCGAACTTGGTGTCGGAGACGAAGAGCTCGCTCCCGCATCCAGCGCAGACGTACCTGCCCTTGCGCTTGTTATCGTGGTACTCGTTTTCGAAGGGAGGCTCCGTCCCCTTCTGGCGGAGTATGCGGAACTGGTCCGGTGTCAGTATCTTCTTCCACTCCGCTTCCGTCTTGATGATCTTTTCCTTGGCCATTAATTCACGGCCACAGCTCGGACCTCTCGCTATTTTACCCTTTTCATGGTCATTTCGCAGGCAGATAACTAGGCGGTAAGGCTAAAAAACGATGGCAAAAATAGTTCAAGGGAAGGATGAGCACGCTCGCCGAAGACAAAGTCCTGAACATGGGCGAACCGAACGGCGGCCCTTACCCAATACTGGGCAGACTGGACCAGCCCCGCTCAGCGACGGTGCGCGTGCCATTGTGCCTGGACCTGGCGACCATCGACTCCACCGAAAAGTTCTCCGGGACTCCCGGCGGCGGAGGGATAGGCCTGGCCGTGGACATGCACATCTTCCTCAAGATACTACCCACGGACGACTGGCAGGTCGAAGTGGTCCCGGACAGGTCGGTGGAGCACGTCTGTCGGAGCATCTGCCACCTGGTCGGGGTCGACCGGTCCTTCCGCATCACCACGCCAGAGGAGGGCGGCGTTCCTTTCGATTGCACCTCGGAGATAATCGCCGCAGCCGCTGCAGGCGTCAATGCCGCCCTGGGCCGCCCCTTCGGCCAGAGGGAGCTGAGGAGGATCATCAGCAATAACTTGGTGGCGGAGGACAACGGCGAGCTCCGCCTCGCCCCCGACACCGGGGTAAGGGTCGCGGGGGCGTTCTTCGGCGGCCTGGTCATAGTCACTGACGAGCTGGAGATCGCCTGCCGCACCCCACTTCCGGACACTGGTTCCATCATCCTCGCCTTCCCGGACGATGACGGTGCCGTGCTGGACAAGGAGAAGATGGTCTACATCGACGGAAAGGACCGGGAGAAGAAGGCCCTGGAGGTCCTCATGCGATTGATGCCAGCAGCCATAAAGTCCGAGATCCCCAAGATGGGCGACTCCATCTACCGCCTGCAGCTCCTGGGCTCGAAGGTGGTGGAGATACGCCGCTTCGGAGGGGGCAAGGACATCTACCGCCTCATGAGCATGCTGCGGGTAAAGGGCTGCGAACTCGTGGCCGTCCACAACGACACCGGTATCGTGACCGCCTACGCCAGCCGGGAACGATTGGACGACATCCTGCAGGTGGTGAAGGACTCGGGCAAGGACAAGATCATCACCAGGCCGGACAACAAGGGCATGCGCATCACGCTGACGAAGTGATCAGGCCTTCTCAAGCCTGATCAAGGTCCTGTCCCCGATGTCCCTCAATGATTCCACGTCGGCCACCACCATGCCGATGGGGCTGACCGGGGAATACGCCTCGGGCTCGGGTCCCTTGCTGACCGGGGTGGGCCCGAAGAAGACGCAGAATGCGTCCCCCTGAGGCCAGTAGGCGACCTCGCCGACCTCCATCACCTTCCGCCCGTTCTCCAGCTTCATGTGCACCGGGATCTCGAAGTAGATCTCCTCCCCCCAGACGTTCACGTACGCCTCCAGGGGCAATGCCATGTAGACGGTGTCGGCTGTGGCCGAGTCGTTCAGTTGGATGATGAACTCCCTCTGCGGGGTCCTGAGCACGATCCGGTTTCCAGTCATCTTATCCGAGTGAGTAGCAGGGTGCGTGGGTTTTAGCCTTTCCCCTTCTCTTGGGTCACGCGCCACTGGCCAGAGCGCGGGTCCTGCGCAAGCCTTCCCGCAGGACTTCGAGCGTACCATCCCTGGACTCGTGCTTGAGGTTGAGCTTGGCCGCGAACTTCCTGGACAGCGCCTCGAAGTACTCGCGGTCGCCCACCTTGGTGTCTATGAACAAGGCGCGCGAATAGCCATTGAAGAGCTGATTCAGGAACCACATGGTATCGTACCCTTGCTCCTCCAAGGCCTTGACCTGCTCCTCGCCCAGCTCTTTAAGAAGCTTCTTGTCGAACCAGGACTCGCCCTTCTCGCAGAAGAAGGGCGTGGCGTACCATGTTCCAGCGCACTTCTTCCTCTCCTTCTCGTACTCCTCTGAGGTTATGAGCGCGCCCACGCAGTCGTCTACCTCCAGCATGACCGTCGGCACCTTCATCTTCGAGGTAATGTCCTTCAATGATTGGCATATGCCGTAGCCCAAGAAGACGGCGTCCACCTTTCCTTTGAGGGAGTTCACCTTCTCCACCACGGAGCGCTTCAGCTCCTCGGGATACTCGTGGAGTCCGAACTCCAAGTACTCTTTGTAGGCCACATCGTCATCGTGCCCTTCCAGCAGATGCTCGATCTCGCGCTTGAAGGTCTCGCAGGCCACGACCCCTATCCGTCCGCTCATCATCCCCCGAGCACGGAGCCTAGGATAAAGATGCTTGCATTGGGGAATTGAAGAAAGGGAAGGGTTCGGCCAGCGGCTCACTTCTTCTCGAACAGGGCGCGGATGTCCTTGCCCACGATCTCGATCCTGCTCTCGGCCTCATCCTTCTCCATCGCGCCCAGCTTCTTCATGCCGGCCTGCGCGTCGTTGAGCCAGGTCTCCGCGAACTTGCCCGATTGGATCTCATTCAGCATCTTCTTCATCGCCTTCCTGGTGTCCTCGGTGATGACCCGGTCCCTGGTGGAGAGGCCCCCGAACTCCGCCGTGTTGGAGACCGAGGTCCACATCTTCATCATCCCTCCGGACTGAATGAGATCGACGATCAGCTTGAGCTCGTGCAGGCATTCGAAGTAAGCGATCTCAGGTTGGTACCCATCGTCGACGAGGGTGTCGAAGCCGGCTTTGATCAGCGCGGTCACGCCGCCGCAGAGGACCGCCTGCTCGCCGAACAGGTCCGAGGTGGCCTCCTCCCTGAAGTCGGTCTCGAGGACGCCTGCCTTCGTAGCTCCGATGCCCTTGGCCAGGGCCAGCGCCACCTTCTTGGCGTTACCGGTGAAGTCCTGATGGACCGCGATGAGGGCGGGAACCCCGAACCCCTCGAGGAAGACCTCGCGCTCCCTCGGGCCAGGGGCCTTGGGCGCCATCATGATCACGTCGACGTTCTTCGGCGGCTTGATGGTGCCAAAAGTTATGCCGAAGCCGTGCGCGAAGTCGAGGGCTGCCCCCTGCTTCAGGTTCGGCTTGATATCCTTCTCGAAGACGGTGCCCTGGATTTCGTCGGGGATGAGGACCATGACCACATCGGCCCCCTTGACCGCCTTGGCGACCTCATCCACCTTCATGCCGTTCTTCCTAGCTTCGTCCCAGGACTTACCGCCCTTGCGCAGGCCCACGACCACGTCCAGGCCCGAGTCCTTCAGGCACATGCTTTGCGCCTTGCCCTGGCTTCCGAACCCGATGACCGCTACCTTCTTGCCCTTCAGGACGCCCAGGTCGGCGTCAGCATCGTGATAGATCTTTGCCATGTCATCACCTGTTATGGTGGTTACTCTGGACCCTAAAAGCTAACGCCTATAACTAGGTTCGTAGCCATCCGGTCCGGGCGCTCTTCCGCCCCTGGCTTCCATCGATAGCAAAAAGCATAACCCTCGATTGGGTTCGGGTGACGCCCATGAGCGAGGAAGGCGCGTCCGACCTAAGGAGGACAAGGTTCGCGATAATCGGAGGCTACCTGGGGTCGGGCAAGACCACATTGGCCACCGCCATCGCCAGGGAGCTCCGCCTCTATCAGGGGAAGTCGACCGCCATCGTCACCAACGACCAAGGCAACGTGCTGGTGGATACCCAGTACGTGAAGGACGCAGGGTTCGACGTCACCGAGGTCCTTGGAGGGTGCTTCTGCTCCAAGTTCCCGGAGTTCATTAAGAGCGCCAGGACATTGGTCGCCATGGGAAGGCCGGACGTCATCATCGCCGAGCCCATCGGGACCTCCACCAACGTGCTGTCCTCTGTTGTCGCCCCCCTGCGCAGCATGTACCCCGACGAGTTCGAGGTCGCCCCCCTCTTCGTCGTCCTGGATGGCACCAGAGCCAATGAGCTTCTGGAGAGGCCGAGCGGCTTCGGCCTGGGCAGCGGTTCCAGGATCATACCTTTGAACCAGGTCCATGACGCCGAGGTGATTTTGGTCTCCAAGTGCGACCTGATGAGCCAGGACCAGATCGAGAGCGTGGTCGGAAGGATTAGGGCGGAGGCGCCCGGGACGGAGGTCATCCCCTACTCGGCACGCACCATGGCTAACATCGACAGGATAGTTGGAATCATGACATCCTCGAGGGCCAGCGAAAAAGTCCCCCGACCAGACGACCCCTCCATATTCGCCACCGAGAAGGCGTCCATGGGCTGGTACAACCTGAGCGGCAAGGTGCGCACAGCGAGAGTTGACCTCTCTGCATTCACCGCCGGCCTACTTAGGCAGGTCTCCGAGGCCTTTCCTGGCCATATGACTGGCCACGTGAAGGTGATCGTCACGTCCCCCAAGGCGGGGGTCAAGATCGGGCTGGTAGAAGGGCAGATACAGGTCGAGGGCTTGAGAGGAGGAAGGTTCCTTGAGGGAGAGGGGAAGCTAGTAATCAATGCCCGCGTAACCACCACACCCGAGGAATTGAAGCGGGTCATCGAAGGCGCGGTCGATGCCACCTGCACCAGGTTCGGTGTGGAGCTGACCGAACCGTCCGCCTCGTGCTTCGCTCCTCGTCCAGAGAGACCGGACCATCTCCAGTTGCGGTAGCCAGGTTAGGTCTGGCCGCAGGGGCTCTCACTTGCAGGCCCAGTTGCATCTGCCAGACACGACCTCGGTGCTCATCTTGCCTGCCGGGACCATCGGGAGCACGTCCTCCTCTGGGTCCACTATGATGTCCAAGAGGCAGGGGACGTCTGATTTGAGGCCGCTCTGGAACGCTTCATGCAGCTCGGAAGGTCTCTCGATTCTCAGCCCCTTCGCCCCGAATGCCTCCGCCAGCTTGACGAAATCAGGGTTGGCGTGCAGGCTAGTCCCTGAGTACCTCTGCCCCCAGAACAGCTTCTGCCACTGCTTGACCATTCCCAGCCAGCCGTTGTCCATGACGCAGACCATCACTGGCAGGTCCTCCTGCATGGCGGTCGCGAATTCATGGAACACCATCTGGATGCTTCCATCGCCCGCGATGTCAATCACCGGCCGGTTGCGAAAAGCCATCTTAGCTCCCAGAGAAGCTGGGAACCCGAACCCCATGGTCCCCATCCCCCCGGAGGTGATGAACTGGCGAGGGTGGCGGACCTTGAGGAAATGCGCCGCCCACATCTGGTTCTGTCCCACCTCGGTGGTGATTATGGTGTCGTCGGTGATTACCCTTCCCAGCTCATGGATGGCCTTGTAAGGCTTGATGGGCGTCGTGTCAACATCGATGTTGCATGAGCACTTCGCCTTGAACTCCTGCACCCGCTTGGCCCATGGCGTTTCCTGCTTCCCCTTGCCCACGCCCTTGATCATCAACTGCAGGGCCTTCTTCG
>DATIXC010000086.1:0-4057 GCA_035518995.1 Methanomassiliicoccales archaeon
GCACGCCACGCAGCGATATGCGCCGTCCTCGGTCCTGACCGTGCGCCGCCGGCGCTGATGCCCCACCGAGTGCATGTAGGGGGACGCCACCGCGTCCGAGTGCCTTGGAACAGGTGCAGATCGCCTGAGACTGAGGAATTCGCTATACGCCCTATGGATAGCATTTTTTGTTGGGGTTTCATGGCAAACTCCGGTTCATTGCTCGTTCATCTTGCGGTTCTGGAGCGAAGAAAGCCCGACTGGAAACCCGATTCAATAAAATCATGTGCTTCATGCGGGCACATGATACCATCAGATTGGAAGGTTTGTGGGTATTGTGGCGCTTTGCTGGAGTCAAATCAGGCAAAATAGTGAACTGGTTTTATTCAAGTCCACGACCCATAGCTCGATGGTCAAAATATATCGCCAAATCCCTTGATTACGAGGTAAATGGCAGTCAAGATTGCTCCAATTATTAATCCATTTACCATCCCCATTAGAGGTGTTAAGGTGAACCAATATTGTGTTTTTTTTGACGATTCTCTCACTGGCATCCAGCCAATAAGGTTTATATGGATAAACCGCATCGAACTCTTAGTGCGCTGATGAGCTACGAGATCGAGTGCCCAGTCTGTGATCGCAAGTCCCCTTCGAGTACGACCACGTGCCCTCATTGCGGTGCGGACCTCAAGATGGCGAGCTTCGACGACCTGGAGGAAATGGCCGTCGCGATAGCCGCAGGGAAGTCGTCCCCCGTCAAATCCGAGGCCAGACCTATAGTGCCTTCGCCCGAGGTGAAGCCGGAACCCGTTCAGACCAAGGCCCAGCCTGAGCCTGAAGCAACGAAGCCGGCTTCGAAGGCCAGCGAGCCCGCGCCACAGCCCAAGGCCGACGAGGCGCCAGCCGCAGAGAAGCCGAAGGAGGAGAAGAAGGACGAGGGGAAGAAAGGCCTGGGCAGGCTTTTCGGAAAGAAGAAGAAGTGAAAACACCTTCTTTCACCAGGTAGCGTAGCGATGTCGGAGCTCAGAGTCAGGAAGAGGAAAAGACTCAGGGAGAAGGAAGTCAAGGCCTTGAGCGAGGAGATCTCCGCCAAGGTCGGCGTAGCGGTTTTCAACGTCGGCGATACTGTGGACCAAGCGGAGAGCTCGGACATGGACCTGGTCTTCGTGAACGGGGAGGTGGATGGATTCATCATCGAGGGCAAGGCCTTCCTCACCGTCCGGGGCCTGCTCAAGTATCCGGCCACGAGGTCCTTCGTGACCGTTGACATGGGGGCGATACGCTTCGTCATAAACGGGGCGGACATCATGGGCCCCGGCATCGTGGAAGCGGACGTAAATGTGCAGCCTGGCGACCTCGTCTGGGTACGGGACGAGAAGAACAGGAAGCCACTGGCTGTCGGGCAAGCACTCGTCAACGGGAGCGAGATGGCCGCGAAGAAGCCCGGCAAGGCGATCAAGAGCATCCTATTCGTAGGCGACAAGCTTTGGAAGTTGGACGAGGACTGAGCTGACGGCCTTTCGCCCCCTCTTTTCCAAGGATCTAAAAATGCAGGCCACATCGTCAAAACTTTATATACTGAGCAGAGGATACCAACACAGAGGGATGGCATGTCGCTGCTTAAGAAGCCTTTTATCCGGAGCAAAGAGGACGTTCAGGCCGTCGAGGCCGATCAGTACATCGACCTGGGACAACTGAACTTCGACGAGGAGAGCCCGCTTAGCGGGAAGGGTATGATCAAGATCGCCGAGATCTACCGCTACGAGGACCTGAACCCAGTGGTGCAGCCTGCCTATTCCGGCAACATAGTCCTCATCGATTACTCGGCCATCGCCAACGACGAGCTAACTCTGAAGAGGATCACCAACGAGCTCAAGGCGGTCGCGCGGGACACGAACGGCGATGTGGCAGCGATTGGGCATAACCTGATCATCGTGGCCCCCAACGGCCTGAAGATCGACCGGCACAAGATCAAGGGAGGCTTCGCGTAGGCTCCATTTCCTCACCTTTCTACTCCCTTTATCAATCATCATCTTATAGCCGCGAGCATATTTTGTTCCAGTGCCAGGCTTCAAGGTCATTCACGACAGCGTGCACGGCAGCGTTAGGGTCGAAGGCCTTTTCCTGAGGCTGCTGGGCCGTCCGGAGATGCAGAGGCTGCATGGGGTGCATCAGCTGGGCCTTGCGCACCTGGTGTTCCCGGGCGCCAACCACACCCGCCTCGAGCACTCCCTGGGGACGTTCCACATCGCCTCGCTGATGGCGGACTCGCTGCACCTCAAGCAGGGCGAGAGGAGAGAGGTGTTGGCCGCCGCCCTGCTGCACGACGTCGGCCACCCTCCGTTCTCGCACACCTTGGAGGAGGTCATGGCGGACCGGCTGGGGGTCGACCACATCGACCTGTCGCGGCAGATGATCAAGGGCGAGCTGCGCTCCATCGGCAACAACGAGCGGAGGCTCCTTCAGGACACCTCCTCGGTGCAGGAGGTGCTGGAAGAGGAGGGAATCTCCCCGGAGAAGGTCGCCAGCCTAGTGGTGTCGCCCGTGAGCCCCGATGTCCCGGGCCAGAGCACGCTCGACGTCGAGGCGGGACAGGCCCACTTCGGCCAGGACAACTACCTCCACCAGATCATCCACGGGCCGGTCGACGCGGACCAGATGGACTACCTCCTCCGGGACGCGCACTACACCGGCGTGGCGCACGGCACGATCGACCTCGACAGGTTGCTGCAGACCATCGGCGTGTACCATGGCGACCTGGTGGTGCACAAGGGTGGAGTGGCGGCGGTCGAGGGGCTGCTCGTGGCCCGTGCCCTGATGTACTCCTCGGTCTACTTCCACAAGACCGTGAGGATCGCCGAGATGATGCTTTGCAAGGCGGTGGAGATGGCCGATGCCAGCATCGTCCGCAACTTGCACGTCGACAACGATGGCAGCCTCACCGAGAAGCTGCTGGCCCAGGGAGGGTACCCCGGCAAGATCATGGTGCAGTTGAAGTACCGCGAGCTCTACAAGAGGAGCTTCTCCCTTTCCATGGTGGACATGGGCGAGGAGCAGATGGAGAGGCTGATCCAGCTCATCCCTTTTCGCCGCCGAAAGGAGGCGGAGGAGGAGATCGCCGCCCGCGCCGGGATCCATCCGTCCGAGGTGATCCTGGACATGCCCTCCCGCGAGCTGCTGATATCCGAGCCGCGCATCGGCAAGACCGAGGTCCCCATCCTGGACGAGGACAGGGTGAGGCCGCTCTCGAGGCACAGCCCCTTGGCGAAGGCGCTCCAGTCGCGATCGGTGTTCGACTGGGCCATCATGGTGTCCTGCCCCGAGAGGTACAAGGCCGAGGTGGCCAAGGCCGCGGCCAAGCTCATAATGGCCTAGGCAGCCGCTAAACGGAGTCGGAGCGCGCGCTTCAGCCTTTCATCACGCCGATGGGCCTGAGCCTGGCCACCGGCCTGGAGAGCCCCGCCCCCTTCACCACGGAGATGACGTCGTCGATGTCCTTGTAGGCGCCCGGTGCCTCCTCGAGGATGCCGTCCTTGGTGCTGGCCTTGATGTACACTCCCCTGGCTTCGAGCTCCTGGCGGATCTCGTTGACGCTGTACTTGCGCGTGGCGGAGGCGCGCGACATCATCCTGCCCGCGCCGTGGCAGGTGGAGCCGAACGCCTCCCTCATGACCCTCTCCGTCCCGACCAGGACGTAGGAGCCCGCGCCCATGTCCCCCGGTATGATCACCGGCTGCCCGACCGGGCGGTACTTCGCCGGCACGTCCGGATGCTCCTTGGGGAAGGAACGGGTGGCGCCCTTGCGGTGCACCAGGACCTTGCGCATCCTCCCTTCGACCTCGTACTCCTCGGTCTTGGCGATGTTGTGCGCCACGTCGTAGACCTGGTGCATGCCCATCTCCTCGGCGGAACGACCGAAGCTCTTCTCGAAGCTCTGCCTCACCCAATGCAGGATCATCTGGCGGTTGGCCCAGGCGAAGTTGGCCCCGCAGCCCATGGCCGCGAAGTAGTCCTGGCCGGCCTTGGTGTTGACCCCGGCGCAGGCCAGCTGCCTGTCGGGGAGCTGCAGGTTCGTCTC
>DATIXC010000087.1:0-4576 GCA_035518995.1 Methanomassiliicoccales archaeon
AGTGCTCCCGGAGTGGAAGTAGATTCTGACGTTGGAAGGAACCAGCCTTGTCTCTTGAGCTATCCTTCCTCCGAATCTCCGGTACCAGTAGACGTTCTTGATCTCCTTCTCAAGGCTCTCAGGAAGAATGACCGTCTTGACCAATGGAGCAATTCGAAAGCCATGGATCGAGGTCAGATCCGCCATCTCAGACACTCTCATCGAAGTCGACGCGTGCTGAAGTCCTTGTCCCCCATAAGGAGACCCTCTAAGCCAGAGCTCTCCTGTGATATACCTGGGAGCAAGGCCCTTGGAATTCACAATCCTTTCCCGCAACCTCGCGTCCTTCACCAAACCGCTTATCTCGGCCTTGTTGAAAAGCTTGTGAGAGAATGGGTTAGTCGTCGAGCCGATGCCTTTGACGGAAAGGAAGAAGTCGATTCCGTCGATCCTCAAAGAAGGCGCGGGGCATATGGCACCTCGGTTATCGTCCACGATGAACCCCTTGGTACCAGAAGGCTCGGTGTCGGTGAACGATCTCATGCTCTCTGGAAGATAGAACCTCTCGAATTCCTGCATATCGAATTCTCGGAAGTGCCTGTTTGTGATCACCTCGTGAGCATCGTATGCCTCAAGAACTAGCGGCAGCCCTTTCATCCTCATGAGATTCGGAGATTTACAATGATGTCTCATACTAAAACCCCTTCTTTGCTTATAACTGGTCTGGGCAACGACGAAAACCTTTGCTCATGATTCGAAAATGCTTAATTCCAATAGAAGGAGATAATGAAAGATTTGGGTAGGGTGCTAAGGCTTAATCGTTCGGCGAGGTTTTGAAGGGATCCTATTCTAGGCAGCTCGCTGGTATGCTAACTAAGCATCATGCTAAACAAGTAAATCTTAGGTTTCTTTGGCCCGCGCTTGAAACAAGAAACGCCAAAGTATTTCCCTTAAGAATCTGCTTGACCTTGGTGGTAAGAATGCCGGAACCAGGGGAGAACGAGAAGGTGGATGTCATCCTGTCCGACGTCACTGGTATTTGGGGCATAGCTGGATTGGAAAGAAAGTACGACATCATGTTCGCTGAGAACGGAATAGCATTCGTTGTGGTAGCGAGCGGGCTTAAGATGATGTCACAAGTGGCTGGCGCCGTGGCCTTCGGCGCCGTTGGGGCGGCTGCGGCCGGGGCGTTCTCCGGCAATAAGAGCGTCAGGAAGCAATTCGAAGGGCTCACTTTGCAGCAGATCCTTAAGCTGAACGACAAGAGCTTCTACGTCCCATTTGCGGACGTCAAGCAGGTCTCGATCAAGAAGAGCACCTTGGTCACGAAGATGAACTTCGAGCTGCCAGCTGGTAGATTGCGATGCCAGTTCCTGAAATCGCAATTCGAGACCGCACAGCAGGCCGTCCAAGCAAAGCTCCCGAGCAAGGTCAAGGAAGGCGAATAGCTTCGTCACCATGCCAATAATGTCTCGGCTCACTGCCTTCGCTTCGGCGGCATAAGGCTATGAACCGCCTGCTCCATCGACAGAAGAGTCGGATGCGCGAAGGAGCAACGGTCTCTGCAAGACCCTCAAGGGTCCTGATTTACGTCTATGACGAGGGCCAATGCGATCCCAAGAGATGCACGTCCAGGAAGATGCTGCGCCTCGGCCTGGCGATGGAGGTGCGCGACCTCCGCCATGCGCCCAAGGGATGCCTGGTATTGGATCCGGCAGCCGAGAAGGCGGTCTCAGCTGAGGACAAGGGCTCGGTGCAGGCCCATGGCATATTGGTTATGGACCTCTCCTGGAAGAACATCGAGTCCTTCCCCAAGGCCGGGAAGGGGTCGGTCCCCCGGGCCCTGCCCTACCTGCTCGCGGCCAATCCCGTGAACTGGGGGAAGCCCCTGAAGCTCTCGAGCGCCGAGGCGGTGGCGGCCGCGCTATACATCGTCGGGTTCAAGGACCAGGCGAAGGCGCTGCTGTCGAAGTTCTCGTTCGGGGAGCAGTTCCTGCTCTTGAACCATGAGCCGCTCGAGAGGTACTCCCAGGCCAGGACCAGCGCCGAGGTCGTCGCCATCCAATCAGACTACATCTAGCCGGAGGAAGTTTCAGGCACCCTCTAGATGCAGCTAAGTACCGCTCAGCGGAGTGGTAGGGGGCGCGAGCATGGAACAAGAGCATGCCAGGTCAAGGCCGGCATTACCTTTTATGCTAGAAGCGCATAGTGGTCAATTCGCCGGTTCCAACAAGGGGAGAGGTGAGGCTTCTGGCCAACGAATACTCCGATGAGGACCTCCTCGCCCGGTGGGAGGAGTTCTTCGAGGCGACCGACTACCGGGTGAAGATGATCGAGGTCGCGGACCAGTACCCGGAGCAGCGCAGCGTCTACGTCGCCTACGACCAGCTCGACCTCTTCGACCCGGACATGGCAGATTACGTGCTGCAGCACCCCGTAAGATGCCTGCACTTTGGCAGGCAGGCCATGGCCAAGCTCCTTCCCCCAGGGAGGGAGAAGGTCGCCATCCAGCTCAGGATAAACAACCTCCCCAAGGACAGCAAGGTGGAGATCCGCAAGATCAGGAGCGAGCACCTCGGCAGGCTCATCGCCGTGGAGGGACTGGTGCGCAAGGCCACCGAGGTCAGGCCCAAGATCGTCGACGCCATCTTCCAATGCGCCAGGTGCGGCATGATCATCAAGGAGCCGCAGGAGGGCATGTTCTTCAAGGAGCCGATGGAGTGCTACAAGGAGCAGAACGGGTGCGGGAGGACGGCCTCCAGCACCAAGTTCAAGCTGCTCAGCGAGGACTCCAGGTACGTCGACACCCAGAAGGTCGAGATCCAGGAGAACCCCGAGGGCCTGAGGGGAGGGGCGCAGCCCGAGAGGCTCACCGGCTACATCGAGGACGATTTGGCCGGGTTCGTCTCGCCTGGCGACAGGCTCATCATGAACGGCATTCTGCGGTCGGTGCAGAAGGGCGCCATCCAGAAGTCCACGTTGTTCGACATCAACCTCGACGTGCTCAGCGTCGAGCTCAAGACGCAGGAGTACTCGGAGGTCTCCATATCCGAGGAGGACGAGGTGGAGATCCTCCGCCATGCCAGGGACCCTGCGCTCTTCAAGAAGATCGTGGCATCCATCTCTCCGACCATCTACGGGTACGACCGGGAGAAGGAGGCCATCGCCCTGCAGCTCTTCGGCGGGGTTCACAAGTCCTTGGACGACGGGACGAAGATCCGAGGGGACATCCACATCCTGCTCGTCGGCGACCCGGGCGTAGCCAAGTGCGTCACCGGTGATACGAAGGTGCTCCTCTCCGACCAGAGCGAGGTCGCGATCAAGGAGATAGTGGATGGGGCAATGGCCAAAGGACCGATCGAGAAGGTCGACGATGGCGCATGGGCCCCCTTGGACCTCATGATATTCACCTTCTCCAACCGTGGGTGCATCGACTTCGGCAAGGCGGTCAGGGCGTGGAAACGGGCATCGCCCTCGAAGATGCTGCGTTTCACCACCAAGTCCGGAAAGGAGATTACGGTAACGCCGACACACCCGCTCTTCGTGCAGAACGGCCCCTACATCCAGTTCCGTGCGGCGCACCTCCTCTTCAAGGGGCAGAACGTGGCCATCGCCACTCACCCAGGCAAGACCGGCTACGATGAGACCTGCGGCTTCCAAAGGGGCCTGGACTGGGACCAGATAGTCTCCAAAGAGGAGGTGCCGACGGAGGAGGAGTGGGTCTACGACCTCGAGGTCGAGGGCACTCACAACTTCATCACCAACGGGATAATCTCGCACAACAGCCAGATATTGCGGTACATGTCGGACCTCGCGCCTCGGGGGATCTACGCCTCGGGCAAGTCCTCTTCGGCCGCAGGCCTCTGCGTGCACCCTGACACGACGATATACGTGGACGGCAAGCCCACGATGATCGGGGAGTTCGTGGAGCAGAGGATCGACCGCCCCAAGGAGATAGAGCCTGGGATGTGGTCACAGGAGAGCGGCGGTCATGTCATCGACTCGGTCTGGCACGGCTCGGACCAGCCGCGCAAGCTTAAGGCGGTCTGGCGCATCAAATCGCCACCCTCCCTCATCGAGGTCGTTGCCGGGGAGAAGCGCATCGTGCTCACCCCGGAGACCAAGATCAAGGCCAGGCGCTTCGGCATGGCCGACAGCTTCTCCCGGGCCCAGGACCTGGGCCAAGGGGACGAGGCGTTGGTGCGCAAGGATGGGAAGCTGGTCTGGGTCCCGATAGACCGCTGCATCGCCTTGAAGGACGACCTCGCGCCCTTCGTCTACGACCTGACCGTGGAGGAGAGCCATACCTTCGTGGCCAACGACTTCGTCGTGCACAACACCGCCGCCGCGGTCAAGGACGAGTTCGGCGAGGGCAGGTGGACGCTGGAGGCGGGCGCGCTCGTGCTCGCGGACCTGGGGCTGTGCGCCGTGGACGAGCTCGACAAGATGGACGACCAGGACAGGAGCTCGATGCATGAGGCGATGGAGAGCCAATGCTACGACGCAGAGACAGAAGTACTGACCGAGAACGGTTGGAAATCGTTCCCCACGCTTGATCCAGATGAAAAGGTTGCCACGCTCGCAGAGGATGGGACCA
>DATIXC010000088.1:0-2427 GCA_035518995.1 Methanomassiliicoccales archaeon
ATCAAGGAATCATTTTAAGATAGTCAGCTCATTTATCCAGGCAGTGGGGGAAATGAGTCGGGTAACTTCGGCGGTCCTTCTATTCGTCGCTATCTTCCTGATCGTACTGGGCGCGATCTTCATCATAGCAGGCGGGACCGAGAACCTCGTCGCCGGAGGTCTGATGGTGGTCATCGCCGTGGTCCTCATCTTCTTCGGCTGGCAGAGCGAGAAGGTGAGGGCGGCGCAGCCGAAGCTTGTCAGCCAGACCTTCAATGTCAAGATGGAGGGCTCGGGGCAGCTCGAGCAGAAGCAGCTGAAGTGCAAATCATGTGGGGCCCCTTTGTCCGACAAGGACCTGAAGGTCATATCCGGAGGGATCATGGTCTCCTGCCCGTATTGCGGGACCAAATACGCGTTGGAAGAGGCTCCTAAATGGTGAGGGCCATGGCCAAGCACGAGCGGCTCGCAACCGCGAAACTCGTCCAAATCGTCGTCTCGATGGTCTTGATCGGGTCGGCCCTCGCCCCGTTGGGGGGCCTGGCATCCTCCTCGTCCGCCCAGAACTATAGCTTCTCCGTGGCGGACATGAAGGTGGACGTGACCGCGATCCGGGACGGGAGCGTGGACATTGATTACTATTTCCTGTTCACCAACGTCGGCTACCTGGATGGCGTCGATATCGGCATGCCCAATAGCTACTACAGCCTCTATACGGCGCAGGCCTCCATCACCATTGGCGGGGAGACGAGGCAGCCCCAGCAGATCCACGAATCACCCTACGTCAACCCGGGCATCGCCGTGGAGTTCGACCAGACCACCATCGACATGATCCAGAGCTATGGGACTTTCGAGCTCTCCTTCAGCGTGAACAACCCGCACATGATCTACAACAATACCTTGGTGGCGGACACCGCGGGGGTGAGGTTCCGGCCCACCTGGTTCAGCTCTCAGTATCAGATCGGCAACACCGGCTCGCTCGAGGAGAACTTCATATTCCCCGCAGGCTTCGACAACTCTTCCCAGGCCATCTACCTTCAAGGCTTCTCTTGGCAGTCCATTGGCATCGATAGCGGCACGGGGATGCTGGTGGCCACATGGAAATACACCTCCATCTCCCCCGAGTCCATCTCCAGCGGGGCCGTGGACTTCGGAGGGGGCTTCCCTCAGAGCTATGTCGACGTCTTCTACGAGCCGGGCTCGGACCAGCCGCCGGTGGACATCGCCGGGGACGTGTGCAACCTCACCACCCTTCTGCTCCCCTTCCTCTTCATCGCCTTCATCGCCACCACCATGATCCTCTCCGTAAGGAGGGCGAGGGCTAGCGCCAAGGATTACTTCGAGCCCAAGCTCGACGTCATCGGCGCCGGGCCGAGAAGGGACCTGAGCGCGGTCGAGGCCGCGATCGTCCTCGAAAGGCCATTGGAGGTCGTGGCCACGATGATCCTTTTCGGCCTGAGCAAGAAAGGGAAGGTGGAGATCGTCTCCGAGGACTATCCCATGCGCTTGATCAAGAAGTCAGATTCGGGCGACTACCCCTACGAGACAAGCTACCTTGGGTCCATAAGGGACGGCCAGGTGGACCGCAGCGCTCTCAAGGCCACGCTCATCGCATTGATAGAGTCGGTGAGGACCAAGATGCAGGGCTTCGACGTCAACGCCACGAAGCTCTACTACGAGAGGATCTGCGAGAAGGCCTGGCAGGAGGTCAAGGCCGCCGGGACTCCGGAAGACTTCGCCAAGTCCTTGGCCGAGAAGAACGATTGGATGATGCTCGACCGGAGGTACGAGGACCGGATGCTGAGGGACGTTGTCATACTCCCCATCCCTAGGACCACCACTGGCCCGACCGTCGGAGGGACCGCCGGTCCCGCCGCCGAGGCGGCGAGGGGGAACATCGCCTCCAGCTACGTCAACAGGTTGCGCAACGCCAGCAACAACGTGGTCAGGGACGTCCGCGGCCTCACCAAGGAGGTCGTGCCCGTGGTCAACCCGCCGCCGCCCGCGACGGCTGGCAGGTCCGCTGGGTGCGTGGCCGGGGGATGCGCCTGCGCTTGTGCTTGCGCCTGCGCCTGTGCGGGGGGAGGCAGATGAGGGTATCCGACTGGTGGCGCGAGGTGAAGGGCGAGGGCCTGCCTCGCGGCGTCCACCGCTACGACGGCAAGGGGGACTGGGCGCACCACCGCTTCCACCTGAGGGTGGACTCGTCGAGCAACGGCGTGCTGCTGGTTGACGCCTCGGGCATCCTGTTCCTGAACGGCACGGCCCTCGACTATGTCCGCTGCGCCCTCGAGGGTCGCTCGCCCGATTCCATGGCCAAGTACATGACCCGCAGGTACCGCAACCTGGCGCGGGAGAAGGCCCTGCAGGACTACGAGTCCACTCGCAGGAGCCTGGACCTTTTCGTGCAAGGAAAGACGGAGGCGGTCAGCGCCATCGGCTCCGACC
>DATIXC010000089.1:0-4286 GCA_035518995.1 Methanomassiliicoccales archaeon
AACTGAGTGGGCCGCATCCTTGAATGCCAATATGTTGCCTAGCGGAGTGTCGAAGGCTAATTCGCAAGCAGGTGCCAGGATCAAACCTGGCAAGCCGCTCAATTGAGTTCCGACCCGCTTCGCTTCAATTTTGATCCTTTCCGGTGTCGCCTTGTAGATGAGGGTGCGATGATCGATGCCTGCTACCAGACCGCACTTGCCCTCCATCCTAGTGATCATCTCGGGTAGACCGCTCCATTTGTCTGGAAGGTGCATCGCGCTCGGGCGATAGGCCTCGACCTCCTCATTCGCATACGGCGACTCCGAACAGTTGTGGACAATCGTGTGGAGACCAGCCTCTCGAGCGGCCTCGACCACCTTCTTAGTGTAGGCCAAATCGAACTCTTTGCTAAGAGCCATGGTGTTCTGCTCCGCGTCCGCTAGCGCGTCGCTGATGAAGACGGCCTCCAGTCCAGCGAATTCTCGAAGCTCATTCATGAGCATCTCCTCCGAGGCCGTGATCTTCCCCATCAGCTTGTGCACGGTCTCCTTCTCCGTCATCTGCGCAACCAGCAGGTTCTCGTAACCGATCACGCCCCCGGCCACGATGAAGGGGGAGCTGGTGCATCCCAGGACCAGCATCTCTTTGCCGACACGCTCGTTCATCAGCTTCGCCGCTTTTAGGGGCACCGACCATTGAGGGTGCCCGAGCGGGTCGACCTCTGTCACCTGATCGATTTGGTCCATCGGAATCGGGTCCTCGCGCGGGTACTGCCGATCGCTGGTGTAGCGCAGCTTCGGCCCGAAGGCGCTGGCCTCGACCAACAGGTCCCCCCAGCCGGCCATGATGTTGTCGAAGCCGAACATCTGGTGCGAGGCCATCGAGATATTCGCGAACGCTTCCGGGTCGGAAAGACCCTGCCTCAAGGTCAGACCGGTCGCCTCCATAAGGTGATCCGCCCCACCCAGGTGCTGGTACATCACCGGCAGCCTGTCCGGCTCCTCGCGACCCAGGGCGGCAAGGAATCTCTGCTTAGGGGTCATTGCCACGAGTACGGAGGATGGAGTTGATGACCCTTGCGCACTCGCTTCTGGAGCTCGAAGTCTACTTGACCAGCCTAAACCCAATCGACGTTCCCATTCCCATCGCGAACCCGAGTTCGATGAGCATCATCGCCAACGGCTCCAGGTACCTCGACGCCCTCAGCCCTCCCGCATCGATCGGGTCGAATCCCAGGTCCTTGGCGAGGCCGATCACCGTTCTCTTGGCGGTCTGGTCATCGGCAGCGATGAAAGCTGTCAGGGGCTGCCCGGACAACTTTCCAGACGTCATGTTCTTGGCGAAGACGTAATTGAAGGCCTTGGCCACCTTCGCCTTGGGCAAGAGCCTCTGCCACTCCTCTGCACCGGACGTATCGAAGCCCAGCATCAGCTTTCCATCGGTGCCCAGCACGTTCGTCACGTCGACGACGACCTTGTCGGTCACGTAGGGAGAGATGACCTTGGCCACGTTGCCCGCCTCTCGATATGGCACGGCGAGGACGATCACCTGCCCGAACTGCGCCGCGGCTTCGACGGGCTCCGACCTGTCCCGATGGCCGTACCTGACCTCGTGGCCCTTCGCGGCCAGCCCCTTCCCCAGTGCCGTGCCAACGTTCCCTTTCCCGATCATTCCGATCCTCATAATCTCGCCTCGTTTGATGAGCCGAGGGATGGGGTCATAAACCTGTTGACGGCCGATCGCTAGGTCTCGCGCCACTTCATCCTGAAGGAGACGAGCAGGAGCAATATCACCGCCTGGGCGCAAAGAATGGCCAAGCTGATGATCGGTGCTATGGAATAGCCCAGTCCTAGCGCACCTTGGAACATGGAGGCCGCGACCGTCGTGGGGAGCACCATCGCCACCGGCACCAGCCAGGAGGGGAGGAGCGAGATCGGGTAGTACACTGGCGGGAGGACAGATAGTATGGTGGTGATGAAGCCGTTGATGATGAAGGCGTTCTGGGTGCTGGGCGCGTACGCCGAGAAGAAGAAGCCTATCGCCGTCGTGGCCACCCACAGTAGCAATACCACGCCAAGTGTCGCCACCAGAGCGCTGGCTGTCGCCCCTTGGATCGCCATCAAAATGAACAGAACGAGCAGCGCTGGCGCGCCGAAGATTATCTCGGAGAGCGCCACGCCGAGCATGTACATCAGAGGAGTGACCGGCGAGGCGATGGCGAAGTCCTGGAACTTGTTCTGGATCTTGTAGGTGGCCAGGTCCGTCCCCACGAACAGGCCTAGCTCGCAGGTGGTCATGGTGAGGGCGCCCGCTATGCCGTATGGAAGGGCGGCCCCCTCGCTGGCCACGAACAGGATGAAGAGCAGGGTGAACGGGGAGATGAAGAGGAACGCCAGAAAGAGGGGGTTCCTGAGCATGGGGATGAACCCGAGGTAATAGGCGACGGCCCAAAGCTGCCTCAATTTGCTCTCACTTGCCATCTTCCCCACCCTGGTCCGGCTCGCCCACGATGTCCACGAAGATGTCGTCCAAAGCCACTGGCCCTATGGAAACGTTGGCTCCGCGGGCGAGCGCCTCCTGGCTCAGGTCCCGGGCCAGCTTGGCGTCGGTCAGCACCCGGAAATGCCCGGCGATGCGCACCACCCGGCCGTAGGGCGCCAGCTCTTTCTCCTCGAACTTGTCGTACACCTCGACCCGGTTGGTCTCGCTGGTGATGAGCTGCTTGACGCTCTGCGGCGTGCCCTGCGCCACGATCTTCCCTTTGTCGATTATCGCCAAATTGTCGGAGAGCGCTTCCGCCTCGTCCATGTAATGTGTGGTCAGCACCACCGTCCTGCCCTGCTGCTTGATGAGAGTTAGCTGCTCCCAGACCTTGCGCCGGTTGACCGGGTCCAGTCCTATGCTGGGCTCGTCCAGGAAGAGGAGCTCGGCGTCGGTGGCGATGGTCATGGCCACGATGACCCTCTGCTTCATGCCTCCAGAGAGCCAGGAGGCGTTGGTGTCCGCCGCCTCGGTGAGCTCAAGGACCCTCATCACCTCCGCGCTCCTCTTCTCGGCCTCGGCCTTCCGCATGCCGCGCATCCTGAGGGAGAGCATGATGTGGTCCCGAGGCGTGAGGGGGTAGATGGTCTCCGCCTCCTGGGGGGTGAAGGCGATGCGCTTCCTGATCTCTTTGGGCTGCTTCACCGCGTCGAAACCGAGGACAGAGATGCTGCCCGAGGTCGGGAGGAGCTGGGTACCAGCTATCCTGAGAAAGGTGGTCTTGCCGGCGCCGTTCCTGCCCAGCAGGGTGAATATCTGCCCCTTATCGACCTCGAGGCTAAGGTCGTCGAGGGCCGGTTTCTTCGACCCCTTGTACACCTTTGTCAGGCCAGTGGCCCTCAGGACGTTCATGTTCAGCGACTAATTGCGATTGTGACCTGCTAATAACTTTCGATTTGGAACTATGGCGACCATATTCCATCTTGTCGCATTTCTTCATCGGCCAGACGCCAGTTTATTGACGTTTATTACAGAAAGTATCTGCCCTCGGTGTGGGTGATGCGGCCGTCGATACGGACCTCGTCGAGTCGCAGGTACTCCTTCATGACCGGTGTCGACTTCTTGCAGAACGGGCAGACCCTTGTCGTCTTCTTGATCCTGGCATCCTCGAATGCCTCGGCCGATGCGAAATTGATGCCGGCCTTGTACCACCTGCCACAGTTCTGGCAATGCGCATAGGTCGTCGTTTCGGATTGAATCAATGGCCCACCTAGGAGAAATAGGAAGGAAGGAAGATTTAAAACAATTCGGCCGAATTTCGAAATCTCATCACTGCAGCGCTCGCTGTCCTTCGCCATCTGCGGGACTCATAGCAACGATTAATCAGGGAGAACGAGTTGGGGTCCTCATATGGCCTCTCGGTTCTTCAGGGCGCTGGTCCTCTCGGCCTGGCTGTACAGCCTGATGCTCTGGCTCTATATCGTGGCTAGGATATTGATAAGCGGCGCCGATGTGCATTACCCTTTCGTGGACAGCATCCCTTCGATCTCCATTTCCGCGATGGGAGTGGCCAGCTTCCTGCTCAGCTTCGTCAGCATGGCGGTCTACTTCACCTTATGGTGGAAACAACCGTGGACCAAGGGCCCCCTCTAGCCTCATACTCAGTTCTCAAGGTTTCGAGCTAATAAACCTCCAGCAAGCTCCAGCCGGATGCGCAACCATTATCAAACGGCGCCTTCAATGCATATATTCACTTATGGGGGGATAGCGTGAGCGATGACGTTGCCAAGGATCGTACCCATCTGCCGATGCCCAACACGGCCAG
>DATIXC010000090.1:0-7499 GCA_035518995.1 Methanomassiliicoccales archaeon
AAGGCAGCGCAGGTGATCATCCTCAACAAGATGGACAGAGTGAGCCCCGAGGCGTTGGCCAGCATCGAGGCGAAGATCAGGAGCTACGGCGTCAACGCTCTGATAATCCCCGCGTCGGCCACGGAAAGGAGCAACCTGGACAAGGTAGTTGAAGCGATGGTGGGCTGAATGATCACGGATGACTTCGTCGCCTATGCGGGCAAGGTGCACGCCCGTTTCGACCGGGCCAAGGGGTCCGAGGAGGTCAGGTCCTTGGTGTCGAGCACGATCTCCAGAGTGGCGAAGGAATGCATGAAGGACGGGGCTCGATTGATCGGCCATATCAAGTGCATCGCCGAGGTCGACTCGGGCAAGTACATCGCGTGCAGCGTCGTCTCCGCGGAGAATGACGCGGTATGTAGGGGCGAGCTGGACGGCAGCTCCAAGAACCTGAACCTCATATTAAACGTCCTGATCTACGGATTGGACAAGCCAAAGGTGGAGGCGATCGTGGTCCGCTCCGCCGAGTCCGTCTTCGAGGGAAAGGGCATGCACGTGGAATTCGAGGACCTCGAGTTCGAAGGACACGAGCATTGCGAGGAGCAGCACGAGCACGACCACTGAGCCGTCTCGTCTCACTTCTTTTCCTTTTCAGCCTTCGCCTTGCCGGACTTGACGGCTCCCTTCGCTGAGAGGCCCTTCTTCTTGTTCGCCTTGGCCTTGACGCCCATCTTCCCCTTCGGCTTGGTCGCTGGCTTCTTGGCCTTCCCGGTCTTTGGCTTGGCCGTCTCCTTCTTCTCCGTCTTCTTCTTGGCCCTCTTCTCGCGCTTCGGGCACTCCATGTTCACGCAGAACTTCCAAGGGCGGCCTCTGTTCATGACCAGGGCTATGGGTGCCCGGCAGGCGTCGCAGACCTCCCCAGTCATCCTCAACGTGCCCAGCTGTGGCAGTGGATAGGTGCGCCTGCAGTTAGGGTAGGCGGAGCAGCCTAGGAAGCGCTTCCCGGCCCGCGAATAAAGCAGGCGAAGGGTCGACCCGCACTCGGGGCAGATTCCTGCGGACGTCGCCTTCTTGTTGCTCTCGCAATCGGGGTTTATGCAATGCTTCTGGGGGGCGCTTCCCCGGCGGATGAGCCGGACCACCGGCGACCTGCAGGTCTCGCATACCTCCTCCGTCGGCTCCAGTTTGGCTCCGCGCGGCTTGGGGTACGCCCTCTTGCACTCGGGGTAGTTGGAGCAGGAAATGAACTCCCCTTTGCGGGAGCGCTTGACGCGCAGCTCGCCTTGGCAGTCGGGGCACTTGCCCACGTAGCTCTGCTGCATCAGGGCCGAGCGGATTTCGTTGCCGATGGCCTCTCGGTGCTCCTCCATAACGTCGATAACGTCGGAGAGCATGTCCTGGGACTCCTTCACTACCTCAGGCAAAAGGGACTTCCCCTCCGCGATGTCCTCCATGTCCTGCTCGAGGTGGGCGGTCATCTTGCTCTCGGTGATGGTCCTGGCATGCTTCTCCAATGACATGGCCACCGCGATGCCGCTCTCGGTCGGGACCAGGTCGTTTCCCACCACGTACTTGCGGTCGTAGAGCTTCTGGACGATCTCGTGCCTGGTGCTCTTGGTGCCGAGCCCCAGCCTCTCCATCTCCTGTATCAGGGTTCCCTGGGTAAAGCGCCGAGGGGGCTGGGTATCCAATCTCTCCAGGTCGAGCCCCCTGACCTCCACCTTTTGGCCCATGGACAGCGAGGGAAGGTCCGTTTCCATCACGCGGAAGTACGGGTAGTACTTGCGCCATCCAGGAGACAGGATCTTGTACCCCTTGGCCTCGAACCCCTCCTCCTTGATCGCGAGCCTTGCATGGCGATGCTCCGCCTTGCAGGAGGGCGCGAGGGTCGCCAGGAACCTCCTGACCACCAGCTCGTAAACCCTCCACTTCTCCCCTTTCAGCTCCTTGCTGGTCGCGGCCTCTGTGGGGTAGATGGGGGGATGGTCCGTGGTCTCCACCCTACCCCTGGAGGGTCGGATCGATTCCTGGGAAAGCACCTCCTCGGCCTCCGCCTTGAAGTCCGAGCCGCGGAGCTTCTCCAATATCGTCCTTAGGCCGAGGGAGCGGGGGTACACGGTGTTGTCTGTGCGGGGATAGGAGATGTATCCAGCGGTGTAGAGGTCCTCCGCCACCTTCATCGCCAGCGAAGCCGACATGCCCATCTTGACCGCCTCGGCCAGCATCATCGTGGTGTTGAAGGGGGGCGGGGGATACTCGTCCTTGGCCTCCTGCGTGTACTCCTTGACCTCGGCCAGAGGCGACCCCTCGCATCTGGCCAGAGCGTCCTTCGCCTCCCCCTCGTCCCAGAAGGGGTTCTTCAAGTGACGCCCTTGGAAATCGATGTCCTTTCTGAACCTTGCCTGTACGTTCCAGTAAGGCTTCGACACGAAGTTGATTATGGAATTGTGCCTGTCGACGATCAGCGAGAGGGTCGGGCTCTGGACCCTTCCCACGGAAAGGAAGTTGGAGCCCACCTGCCCAGACGCCAGGGAGATGAACCGGGTCAGAACCGCCCCCCATGCCAGATCGATTATCTGGCGGCACTCCGCGGCCTCCGCGAGCCTTTCATCAGGCTTCGTCAGCTCACCGAAAGCCCGCTCGATCTCCACCTTCGTCAATGCGGAGAATCGCGCCCTGGTGATCTTCGTGGGGTCCACGTCGAGCATGTCCACGGTCTCCATGCCGATGAGCTCCCCCTCCCGGTCGTAGTCGGTGGCGATGACGACCATCCCCGCGTCCCGGGCCTGGTCTTGCAGGACGTTGATGATGTTGTGAGCGTAAACGCTCTTGACCGGGGCGGCGTAGACCAATTGCTTCGCTGGGGTCGTCTGCCAGTCGTTCATCTCCTTGGGGTAGTCGAGCTCGATGACATGGCCGCGCAGACCAACAACGACCCATTCGTCGCCGTCCCGCTCGAAAGTGAAGACCTGAACGCCCCTGTCCTTGGTCGACCTCTTGTTGCCATTGGACAGGATGGTGGCGATGCGCGCCGCTGCGTTGGACTTCTCGGAGATGACCAGCCTCTTCATCGGGTCTCGACCAAGCACGAGGGACTATAAAATAATAGGCTCGATGGTCCCGTCCTAGCGCTCTTCCTCGCCGGATACTTTCAGTGGACGTGATGCTCGCTGAGCTCACCGGCGATGAGCACGGGCTGGCCATGGGTAACGCCCTTGACGTTGGTCAATGCTTTGACCAGGCTCTCGATGCCCTCCACGGTTCCGTGGACGACCAACACCTCGAGGCACTTTTCCTCGTCCAGGTGGACGTGGATGGATGAGGAGATCACCTGGTGGTGCTGATGCTGGACCTCCATCATGTTCTCCTTGACCCCGCCGTGGCGATGGTCGTACACGAGGGTGATCGTGCCCACCGCATGCGACTCGTCGTGGGTGAGCGATTCTTGGACGAGCGCGTTGCGGATAAGGTCGCGGATGGCCTCGGAGCGCGTGGCGAAGCCCTTCTGGGCGACCAGCAGATCGAAGCTCTTCAGCAGCTCTGGCTCCAACGATACTCCGATTCGCGTGACGTTATCCATTCATCCCAGCTACTATCTGCCGAGAGAAAAATCTTTGCCTCCTAGTCTTCCCCTTGCTCCTTGAGGCGACGGAGGTACATGCCCCTCTCGTAGAGGCAGCGCAGAGCGAAGGCCGCCCTCCTCGGAGTCCCGTAGGTGGGCACGCCCTTCTCCTCCAGGCGCCGGAGTATGGGCCTCGGGAACGAACCGCCCACGCAGCACACCACCATGGGCTTCCGACCCTTCCTTGCCCATCTCTCGACGACATCAACGACGCCGACGGTCATGCCCGGAGGCTGGAAGAGGAGGTTGAGGAGGATCGCGTCCACGCTGTCCTCCCCTTGCATCAGCTCGATGACCTCGTGATACATCTGGTCAGTCACCACCCCGGTGAGATCTATCGGGTTCTCCACCGAGGCGAAGGAGGGGACTTTCTCCCGCAGCTTGGCCCTGGTCTCTGCGTCGATGCTCGCCATGGTCAGGCCGAACCCCTTGGACTTCGAGGAGATGTAATCCGTGGCTATGACCCCGAACCCGCCCGCGCTTCCGACGATGGCGATCCTGTCGCCCTTGATGTGGCCGATGTGCGCCAATGCCTTGGTGGCGTCGAGAAGCTCGAAGTCGTCGGCCACGCGCAGAACGCCGGCCTGCTTGAAGACCCCGCTGACCAAAGAGTCCGAGGATGTGGCGATCGCTCCTGTGTGAGATGCCGCGGCCCGGGCCCCGCTCGGGGTCGTCCCGACCTTCACCGCCACTATGGGCTTCTTCCTCGACACCTCCTTAGCCAAGTCGAAGAAGTCAGCACCTCTGGCGAAGGACTCGATGTACATGCCGATGCATTTGGTCCCATGCTCGTGCGCCAAGTACTCTAAGAAATCGTTCTCGTCCAGGTCCGCCTTGTTTCCGACCCCGACACAGGACCGGAGGCCCACCCCGTGGTCCTCGGCCATCTCGTAAAGGCCCACGAGGACGGAGCCACTCTGGGATATTATGGACACGGAGCCGTCCTTGGGCCGAGGGCTCCTCTCACGGGGAAGGAAGAAAGTATCGAATCTGTGCCCCGGGACCATGACGCCCATGGTGTTCGGGCCCAGGAGCCTGGTCTCGGTCCCCTTCACCGCCTCGGCGATGAGCTGCTGGGCCGCCCTCCCCTCCTCGCCCATCTCCGAGAACCCGCCGGCCACGGAGATTACGAAGGGGATCTTGGCCAGAACGCATTCCCTGACCGCCTGTAATGTGGCGGCCGCCGCCACGCTCAAGATGGCCACGTCAACCTTCTCGGGCAATGCGCTCACCGAGGGATAGCAGAGAAGGCCCAGCAGGTCGTGACGGTTGGGATTGACGGGATAGATGCGGAAGGTTCCGCCGATCAGCTGCCGCAGAATGACGTTCCCTGCCTTCTCGGGTTGCGATGACGCTCCCACCACTGCCACGCTCTTGGGGTTGAAGAGCCTCTCCAAGCTTGCAGGCACGGCGAACCATTGGCATGTCGATTTATAATGGTTGAGTGTGCACGCTAGTCCTTAGCCTCCAAGTCAGGAAGATGCATATACCCGTGCCCGGATTGGTCCTCCGTGCCAGATGCCAAGGGGCTCTTGACCGCGCTGCGGATCGCCATCGAGGAGTATTGCGATGAGCCCGAGGTCGGCGTCCTTTTCTCGGGGGGGTTGGACAGCACGGTGCTGGCCAAACTCGCATCCGGCCGTTGCAAGGTCTGCCTGTACACCATCGGTACGCAAGGAAGTCATGACCTGGCCATTGGCGAGGACACCGCCATCGACCTGGGATTGGAATGGAAAGGTGTCGTCTTGGAGCGCGAGCAGATCATGGAAGCCCTCCCAGACCTGTCCTCCATACTTGGAACCGAGAACCCCCTTGTCCTCTCCTTCGAGATTCCGCTATATATCGTCGCAGGACGGGCAGAGGAGCACCTCCTCATATCCGGCCAAGGGGCGGACGAGCTGTTCGGGGGTTACGCCAGGTACGCCAGGATGAGCGAGGAACAGCTGAGGATGAGCCTCGATGCGGACCTGCAGGGACTTCTTTCCGTAGGAGCGGAGAGGGAGAGAAATCTGGCGGCCCACTTCGGCAGGACGATAAGGCATCCATACCTCCATAGGGGCGTCGTGGAATTGGCGCACGCCCTGCCCATGTCAGAAATGATCCATCAGGGGGAGAGGAAGAAGATCCTCAGGGACGTGGCGGCCCTGCTCGACCTGGGCCCAGCCATCTCCAGACCTAAAAAGGCGGCGCAGTACGGCTCGGGAGTCATGAAGGAGATGAAGGCCGAGGCCAAGAAGAGAGGCGTACAGCTCGCTGGATTGGTTGCGGCTCTGCGCCATGGCGAAACCCTTTAAGGCGCGGCTGTTCATCCTCTGCGCGACATGGACTACCAAGAGGCGATGGACTGGCTCCTCGACCTGGAGATCATGGGCATCAAGCTCGGCCTGAGCAACATCAAGGAGCTACTCGATAGGCTGGACGGGCCCCAGCGCCAGTTCAGGAGCGTGCACGTCGCGGGCACAAACGGCAAGGGCTCGGTAAGCGCCATGACCGCCTCGATCCTACGGGCGCATGGCCATCGCACCGCCCTCTACACCAGCCCTCACATGGTCGATTTCCGCGAGCGCATTGTGGTGGACGGCACGCCTATTTCCCGAAAGCAGCTCTGCTCCCTGGTCAAGGAGGTCAAGGGCCATGTCGAGGACATGTGCCTGGCCAGGCCTGAGGCCTGTCCTACGTTCTTCGAGGTGACCACCGCACTGGCCTTCCTCCATTTCGCGGAGCTTGGCGTCGAGGTGGCGGTGGTGGAGGTCGGGATGGGAGGGAGGTTGGACGCGACCAACGTCATCACGCCCGAGTGCGCCGCGATAACCCGGATCGGCTTGGAGCACACCAGATACCTGGGCGACACGCTGGGGAAGATAGCCGCGGAGAAGGCGGGCATAATCAAGCCTGGGATCCCAGTAGTGACGGCGGAGCAGGTCCCCGAGGCCCTCGAGGTCATTCAGGCCCGCGCGTCGGAGCTGGGCTCGCCCCTGCGCACGGTCGCCGAGGGCGTTGACTTCAAGCTGTTGGGGTCGAGCCTCGATGGGACTAAGCTCCGGCTCTTGCGCAAGGGAATCGAGGTAACTCTGCCCCTCATCGGCTCATACCAGGCCTCCAACGCCTGCCTGGCCTACGAGGTCGTGGAATGCCTGAGGACCAGGGGGATCCAGGTGAGCGACGAGGCGGTGAAGCGAGGTCTTGAGGCCGTGAACTGGCCTGGGAGGATGGAGCTCATGTGCCGCAAGCCGAACGTCATCTTCGATGCCACGCACACGCCTCAAGGCGCGGCGACCGTGGCCGAGGAACTGCGCAGGCTCGCCAAGGGCAGGATAATCCTGGTCATGGGGGTGCTCGACGACAAGGACCTCGATGGCGTGGTCGCCCCCTTCGCCTGCATCTCGGATATCGGGATCGCCGTCGCGCCCCTCACCAAGAGAGCTTTCCCTCGTCAGAGGGTGGCGGAGGCCATGTCCCGCCACATCGGGAAGGTGGAGGAGGCCGATTCGGTCATGGGCGGGGTCAAAAGGGCGATGGAGCTGGCGGGGCCGGAGGACACGGTCGTGCTCACAGGCTCGATCTACACGCTGGGGGAGGCGAAGGCCTGGTGGGATGCGCATGAAGGATGCTAGGCTGATCCTGTCCCTGGTGAGGGATGCTTGCCCGGAGGGGGTCTTCCCGGGGAGGAGGAAAGGCGAGAGGCCCGAGTGGCCACAGGACCCGTTCCACATCCTGATATCCACGGTCCTCTCGCAGCGCACCCGGGATGCCAACACCTATGCCGCCTCCTCGGCCCTGTTCCGAAGCTACAACGCCCCAGGCCAAGTGGCTCATGCCCCCCTGCCCGAGCTCATCAAATTGATACGCCCAGCCGGGTTCCCGGAGACCAAGGCGAAGGCGATCAAGGAGATCGGCC
>DATIXC010000091.1:0-4810 GCA_035518995.1 Methanomassiliicoccales archaeon
AGTCGTCCAGGGGCTTGATGGCTGACATGTTGATGACCTGGGCCGAGATGCTCCGCTTCTCCAGAATCTCCGCTGCCTCCAGGCAGCGGGAGACCATGATCCCGCAGCCGATCAGGGAGATGTCGCTGCCGTTCCTCAGCAAATTGCCCTTGCCTGGCTTGAAGCTGGCGTCGGGGTCGGTGACCGTGGGGAAGTCCAGCCGTCCCATGCGCATGTAGCAGGGGCCGTTCCACTCGGCGAACGCCTTGGTCATCTTGTAGGTCTCGGGCGCGTCCGCGGGAACGCCCACCGTTAAGTTGGGAAGGGTGCGCATAAGCGCCACGTCCTCCCCGGTCTGGTGCGATGCGCCGTCGCCGCCCACGGTGATACCGGCGTGGGTGGCGCATATCTTGACGTTGAGCTTGGGGTAGGCGATGGACTGGCGGATCTGGTCCCAGCAGCGCCCGGTGGCGAAGACGGCGAAGCTCGAGGCGAACACCACCTTCCCGCTTGCCGCCATTCCCGCCGCCACGCCCATCATGTTCTGCTCGGCTATGCCGCAATTGAAGAAGTGCTCGGGGAACTCCTTGGCGAAGTCGGCCGTCCTTGTCGATGAGGAAAGGTCGGCGTCGAGGACCACCACGTCCTTCCTGGACTTGCCCAGCTCCACTAGAGCCCGTCCATACTCCTTCCTCTGCGAGGCGTACTGGAACTTCATAAGTCCTCCCCCAGCTCGCGGAGCGCCTTCTTGGTCTCCTCGTCGTTCGGCGACTTGCCGTGGAAAGATAGCGCGTTCTCCATGAAGCTGACGCCCTTGCCCTTCACGGTGTGCGCCACTACCATGGTGGGCCGGTTGCGCACCTCCTTGGCCTTGTCGGAGGCCTCGAGGATCTCGCGCATGTTGTGGCCATCGATCTCGATCACGTTCCAGCCGAACGCCCTCCACTTGTCCGTCAGCGGCTCCAGGGACATGATCTTCTCGGTGGGGCCGTCAATCTGCAGCTTGTTGCGGTCCACAAAGGCGGTCACGTTGTCCAGCTCATAGTGGGCCCCGAGCATGGCCGCCTCCCATATCTGGCCGCTCTGCTGCTCCCCGTCGCCGCACAGGCAGTAGATGCGGTACGCCTTGCGGTCCAGCTTGGCCGCCAAGGCCATGCCCAGCGAGGTGCTGAGGCCCTGGCCGAGCGAGCCGGTGGACATCTCCACCCCTGGCAGCTTGTTTCGGCTGGGGTGCCCCTGCAGCCTGCTCCCCAGCTTGCGCAGGGTCAGGAGCTCGTCGATGGGGAAGTAGCCGCTCTCTGCCAGGGCCGCATAGTAGGCTGGGGCAGCGTGCCCCTTGGACAGGACGAAGCGGTCCCGGTCCTCCCAGGAGGGGTCCGTGGGCCTATGGTGCATGACCTTGAAGAAGAGCGCGGAAAGGATGTCCGTGGAGGAAAGCGAGCCGCCCGGATGGCCAGAGCCAGCGGCGCGGGTCATACGAATGACATGCCTCCGGATCAGGTTGGCCCTCCTCTCCAGCTCAACGATGACATCGTCAGGATAGGCTACCAAATCAGAGCACCTCACGGGATGGGCGGGGAATAATCGAACTGCCGGTTTTATACCTTTTGTAGCCTCTCCGCAGCACCTGGAGGCTCGATGGCCTTTTATCCTCCATGGTTCCTGCCTTAACCATGGCATTGCCCTTCGAGGTGCCTACCCAAGGGAACCAGACCTTGGTAACGCTTCTGGAGCGCATCAATTCCGACGTGGAGCTGAAGGCCTACTGGCGAGCGTCGAACATCACTGCCATCGACCGCATGGGCTTCAACGACCATGGGCCGACCCATGTCAAGATCGTCGCCCGCTCCGCCTTGAAGATGCTGAGGCTGCTGATGGAATCGGGAGAGGTCCCGGACATCGTCAAGAGCTACGGGATGCGGAAGGAGGACGCGGAGGTGGTGGTCGTTCTCGCCGCCGCCCTGCACGACATCGGCCACGCGGTCCACCGGGACAACCACGAGGAGTTCTCCGTGGCCTTGGCGCCGACCATCATCAGGCGCCTCCTGGACGGCCTCTACCATGAGGGCGAGATGACCACGATAATGGTCGAGGTGCTGCACGCCATGATCACCCATCGAAGCGACCTTCAGCCCTTGACGCTAGAGGCCAGCGTGGTCAGGGTCGGCGATGCCCTGGACATGGAGAAGGGAAGGGCCCGCATACCTTTCAGCGCGGGCAGCGTGAACATACACTCGGTGAGCGCTCTGGCCATCGACAAGGTGAGGATAGAGAAAGGCGATGAGCGCCCCATCCTGGTCGAGATAAGCATGAACAACTCGGCCGGCATCTATCAGATCGACGAGCTGCTTCGAGACAAGATCGCCAAGACCTCCATCCGAGACAAGATGACCATCGTCATCCAAGTCCCCAAAGAGGAGAAGAGGATCTTAGAGGAGCTGAAGCTCTAGCCTCAGTCGGACTCGATCCTTGGGGCAAGGAGGTAGTTCACTGTCCCGCGACCATCGGCGATGGAGAACTCCAGCTTCACCGGGTAGTCATTGCCCACGCTCATGGTGATGACCGTTCCCACGGGAATGGCCCGGATCATGTTGGAGAAGTAGTCCAGGGGGAATAGCGACCGGACGTTCTCCTTGCACTCAAGCGAGACCAGCTGGTCCTTGGAAAGCTTCAGGGAGACGGAGTCGGTGTCGCCCTCGGAGACCATCTCGAAGCCGTCCGGCTGTGCGTTGAGGGCGATGTGGTCGGAGATGCTCTCGGCCGCCTTGATGCCCTTCTGCAGCTCCTCAGAAGCCACTGCCACCTTGGCCGGCAGGTTCAGGTTTGGCACCTTGGGGTCGGACATTCCGGTGGTGTCCACGAGGTTCATGCGCCTCGTGACATTGCCCACGTTGATTACCAAGCGGTTCTTCTCCTCGTCCTGCTCCAGGGAGATGACGTCACCGCTGCGCGAGAGCCGGAGGACCTCCTTGATCTTGTCGAGGTCGATTCCGAGCTCGGTGTCGTCCGCAGCGAACTCCTCGAAGGCGCTCTTCTCGATCTTCATGTCGATCATGGCCACATGTGCGGGATCTACCGCCTTGAGCGCCACTCCCTTGGGGTCGACGTTGAACTTGGCCTCGTCCACGAGCGTGGACACGACGTCGACGATGCCCTTGAGAGTCTCGGACTTGACCTTAGCTTGGAACAAAACATTCCCCCTCTTACTCGATAATCGCGAGGGGTTTAATAAAGATTATCAGAACGATTAGTCTGGATTCAATATTCGCGCCACGAGTGCGAGCACTTCACGCAGCGGTAGATCTTGGTCTCGGGCTCGTCTGCCGCTCGGGTCTGCCTCAGCACCCAAAAGGCCTCGTTGTGGCCGCACTTCGGGCATTCCACGGTGGTGCGCGGGAGCGTCGGCGCCGACGGCCCCTCGATGACAGCCATCTCCTTCTGGCGGACGTCAGCGACCTTGACCGTCTTGCAGAGGTTCTTGTCCATGTCCGCGGTGCAGTCGCACTTCTTGCACACGAACAAATTGGTCTTTCTGTCGGGCATCATCAAGGATCGGCATGAAGGGCAGTACTTCATCGTGAAACGCCGACCCGAGTAAAAAATGGCCGTATTTAACTCCTTCGACCAAGGTTTTGGTTGGTGCGCAGCATCTTCGAAATCGACTCGCTCAGATGTACTCCCATCCGCCCTGGCCTTCCTGGTCCCCCTTGGCGGCGTGCGCCTTGGGGGCGCTCCTCTTGGTGGACCTGGACACTAGGCCATCCACCGTGGTCCGGCCCTTCACCTTTCGCTCCACGTCCTTCTGGGCGCGCTCCATGATCCTGACCTTCTGCTTGATCTCCTTCTTGCTGAGCGGCGCGTCCGAGGAAGCCATCGAGTATCTTCTCTTGGTCACTCGGATGGGGGTCTCATCCTCCTCGAAGGAGGCGTCGCCCGCCACGTTGCTCATGCTCTCGAACCTGCTCTCGCTGGCCGATGCCTTGGCGCTGGGCCGGGTGTACCTTAGCCCCCTCGCCCTGACCGGGGCCTGGTCCACGGGGTGCTCACGGCCGACCACGATGTTGGTCTCATGGCCGCTGTGTGAGGCGATGAACTCCATCTCCCGGCGCGTCTGGTCGGCGATGATGCCTCCGATGTAGGCGAAGGCGATGGTGATGATGTAATTGTCGACCTTGAGCATGGTAATGGACTGGATCGCGCCCATCCACGAGTTGATGTACATCGTGGCGAAGGCCAGATAGGGCCCGACGAAGGGGATGTTCTGCCCCGCGCCGCTCATCAGCGCCTGGGGGTCGATGGTGAAGCCGTTTATCTCGGTCGGCAAGTACCCCGAGCTGAACGCCATGGAAACGAAGAATATGAAGATCAAGGGGAACAGGGCCGCCAAGATCGCTCTCCACGGGGTGCCGGCACGCCTGCCCCCGACGTATCCTGCGATCATCTGGCCGAAGACCGGAAGCCACCAGAGCAGGATGGTCAGGATGAACGTGTACTTGGCGGCGCTCCAGAAGCCATAGGCCGTCTTGGCGCCGTTGAACTGCTCTATCTCCTCGTCCTCGACGTCGTTGAGTCGATAGACCCCGCTCCTTAGCAGTGAGTGAGTGGTCTGGTCCCTCTTCCTTCTGCTGAATAGCACGCCCATCCCTTCGGTCGGACGATATGTCCGACAGAGCTACTATGTCACGGTTGGTATAAATGATTTTCCCTGGCATAGGCTGTTACGTCAAAAATAATGGAAAAATAGGCAGCAGACGTTTTCCAGACCTATCTCGGATAATAGCATCCGAGCCCGTACTTGTAGAGGGCGTCCCTGGTGTTCTCCAAGGTGACC
>DATIXC010000092.1:0-3569 GCA_035518995.1 Methanomassiliicoccales archaeon
GAGTTCGCCCAAGGTCCTCCACAAGACCGAGGTCGGAGGGGTGTTCCTGGACGTCGCCACCCCTGATGAGCTCGTCCAGAGGTACGACCAGATTCGCGCGAGGTTCCCTGACGCTGACGTCCTCGTGGAGTCGATGGAGCCCAAGGGACCGGAGGTGATCGTCGGCCTGCTGCTGGACCGGGACTTCGGCCTGTGCATCATGTTCGGAATGGGCGGGGTCATGGCCGAGCTCTACAAGGATGTCTCCTTCCGCCGGCTGCCGATATCGCGGATGGATGCGCAGGAGATGCTGGAGGAGACCAAAGCGTCCGCCTTCTTCGAGGGGTTCCGAGGGTTCGTCGCCGACCGTGCGGCGATGATCGACCTGTTGGGGAAGGTCTCGTCGCTCGGCATGGAGACCGAGGGCCTTGAGCAACTGGACCTGAACCCGGTCATCCTCCGGGAGAAGGGATACGTGGTGGTGGACGCGAAGATGGTGCGGAAGGGGGCCTGAGGGATGGCCACGAACCGGTCGAGGAGGGAGGAGCTCGCTGCCAAGTACTTCAATTGCAGCCTCAGGGAGAGGGCGGTGTTCGAGGCGGGCATCAAGATGGGCACCATCTACCACCAGTTCGTCGGCACGCCGGTTTGCGCCGCAAACGTCGACATACTGGAGAAGGCGATGGAGGACGGGGTGAGGGTTCAACCCTTCGTGAAGGACGTCGAGGTCAGGATAGACAGGACGGCGTTGCGCAAGAAGCGTGATGAGTTCGACTACCAGACCCTGACCGGGGCCATGATGGACGTCACTTTGGTCATCCAGGTGGGGAACGTTAGGGCCACGGCTGAAATGAGGTACGTGAGCGAGCTCCGCTACCCCCTGATGTACGTCAAGGACATATCAGAGGTCTAAGCGATGAGGATGGGGACTGCCTGTTGAGATCGTGCGATCCCCGCTAGGTCCGCCCTTCCCTCCCCATTTCCTCAAGCTCCGAATCGACCCGCTTCCGGATCTCGGACATTTGGCCCTGCAGCCGTTCCTTGTGCGCCAAAAGCTGCATCTCCATTCTCCTCATGAAATTCCAGGGCCGGGATGCGGCCACGACCCCGCCGGCCAATATCAGGCCGATCCCGAGAGCTCTGGGGAGGGGGGCGGAGCTCTGGGGCCATGGCGCGAACAGAAGCAGCAACCCCACCGCAGCCAATACGGCGCAGATGACTAGGACCTCTAGCCGCACCTTCTTCCATGCCGGTCCTTGGCCGATAGGGACGCGTAAGGCCTCGATCATGTCCCTCGCTAATCGAGCATTGGCGACATAAATGATTCCGATTGGAAGGGCAATCAGGCCTTCCAGCATCTCCGCTTCAGAAAAAGGTAGTTAAGCATGAAATGCCATTACCCCCTTCTATCGGACGCAGGGGGACTCGCGCTCGGTTTTATCTTACTCGGTGGCAAGATGAATAGCATCAAGATTGGCATCACTGGCCTACCAGGTGCGGGCAAGACCCACGCCCTCATCAAGGTCATCGAGATGCTCGAGGCGGAGGAGCTCACGGTGGGCGGCATGATAACCGAGCCGATCATCGAGGAAAACCGTCGGGTGGGCTTCTCAATCATCGATTGGAGGACCAAGGAGAAGGAGGTCCTGGCCCACATGGACATCCAGAGCAAGTTCATGGTGGGTAAGTTCGGGGTCGACCTCAGCGTGCTGGAGAACGTCGGTGTGAACGCGCTCATGAAGGCCTGCGAGGAGTCCGACGTCATTGTGATAGACGAGGTTGGCAAGATGGAGGTGGAGTCCGAGAAGTTCGTCGCCGCAGTCAAGTTCGCCCTCGACGTCGAGAAACCGATGCTCCTGACCTTGCACAAGAAGTCCCGCAACCCCCTCTTGCAGGACATCCGGAGGAGGGATGACGTGCGCATCCTGGAGGTCACCCCGATCAACCGCAACCTCTTGCCCTACAAGATCATGAAGCTCATGAAGGGAGAGCTCTTGTGAGCGTGCCAACGGACGCGATCGAGATCAATGAGGGGAGGACGCACTTGCTGATTCCCCAAGCACATTCCATGAAAGGGCCCGGCAAGAGGTTGGGGTGCGTGTTCTTCAACGCTCAGATGGCCTTCAACCGCGACGTCTCAGTCATGCTCTTCCGGAGCCTGAGGGTCAAGGGCTCGGCCTTGGACGCGATGGCGGCCACCGGGGCCAGGGGGATCCGACTGGCCAACGAGTCCCCTGGCGACTTTATAATGTTCGTGAACGACAAGGACCCCCGGGCCTTCCGCTACATCCAAGCGAACATCGGGCTCAACGCTTTGGAGAACTGCGAGGCCGTCAACCAGGACCTGCGCTGCCATCTGGCCTCGGCGGTCCACGACTATGTGGACATAGACCCTTTCGGGACGCCGGCACCGTTCCTCCAGGCCGCATTGCAAGGGCTGAAGCGCAACGGGGTGCTGGCGGTCACCGCCACCGACACCGCTCCCCTGGCCGGCACCCACGCCAAGAAGTGCGCCCGGAGGTACATGGCCAGGCCGTTGAGGAACGCCTTCGGCCATGAGACCGGCCTCCGTATACTCCTGGGCTACCTGGCGAGGCAGGCGGCCCAGCTCGACAAGGGAGTGCGCCCCCTGCTCTGCTTCTATGCGGACCATTACTTCCGCTGCTTCGTAAGAGCTCCAGAGAGCGCCGCTGCGGCCGACGAGTCCCTCGCCAACCTGGGATACCTCGTTTACGATCATGGCACCCACGAGCGACGCTGGTCCAAAGAGCCCTCGCAGGGGGCATCCGGGCCGATGTGGCTCGGGCCTTTGCACGACCGAGGGACGCTATCGGGCATGGAGGCGACCGAAGGGCTGCAGGAGCGCGAGAGGTGCTCCAAGTACCTGGAACTGTGGAGGGAGGAGCTGGATGTCCCGTTCTTCTACGAGAACAACGAGCTTTCCTCGATGCTCAAGATCTCACCACACCCCTTGGACGAAATCGTTGCAAAGCTGAGTGGGACCGGGCACGCTTCCAAGACGCACTTCTCCCCCACGGGCTTCAAGACCGATCTTTCCCTCGCGGAGGTCCGCAGCGCTTATCTGGACATGGCCTAGGACGCACCGAACGGTTTATCTACCTCTCGAGGGATGCGAGCGCGGTGAAGGCTTGAGTACGCTCGCGGTCATCGGCACGCAATGGGGTGACGAAGGCAAGGGCAAAATCACGGACTATCTGGCGCAGGACGCGGACATGGTGGTCCGCTTCCAGGGCGGGGCTAACGCCGGGCATACCATCGAGATCGGGAACGAGGTCTTCGCCCTGCACCTCCTGCCCTCCGGGATCCTCAGGCCTGGGATAATAAATGTGATCGGCAACGGCGTGGTGATCGACCTCGAGGCCCTCGAGGAGGAGATGGCCAAGGTGAAGGCCAGCGGCCGCCCCATGGACGGGCTGCGCATCTCCGACCGGGCCAACGTGGTGATGAGATACCATCGCCTCCTTGATGGCGCCGAAGAGCGCCAGCTAGGGGGGAAAGGGGTGGGCACCACCGGTCGCGGGATCGGGCCGTGCTACGCTGACAAGATCGCCCGCCATGGCATCCGGGTC
>DATIXC010000093.1:0-3238 GCA_035518995.1 Methanomassiliicoccales archaeon
AAAGTTTAAAGGGATCAAAGATAGCCAGACTTCTGCAGCGCCATCAGGTCCTCGGTGCTGAGCTTCTCGCCCTTCTTGAACTTCTCGAAGATGTCCTCGGCCTCTTTCATCGCCTGGGTCTCTTCCTTCTTCTTCCGGGCCTTGCGCGCCTTCTGCTTCAAGCCTGTTAATATCTTGTCGTAATCGTGCACCTGACGGATGTGCTCGATGTGCTTCTTGTGCTCATCGTCCGCCTTGAGCTTGGTCTCGATGAACTTCTCCTGAGCATCGTCCGCCTCCTTCCTTAGGGTGTCGGCCTGCTCGTAGAGCTTGATCATCTCGTCGTGCTCGGTCTGCGCCTTCTCGGCGAGCTCCCCGACCTGCCGGTGGTAGCCCTCCGCCTTGTCCTTCGCCTCGCGCAATGAGCGGATCGCGTTGCGCACCTCGTCGTTCGCCTCGAGCGCCTTCTCCCTCTCCTTGATGAGCTTCTGCATGTCGGAGAGCTGCTCGATCAGCTCGCGCTCCTTCTCCACGGTCAGGACAGAGGTCATCTGCCTGAACTCGAGGGCCTTGAGCTCCTTCTTCAGCTTGGCGATGGGCGGGCCTTCCCTTGGAAGATTGGTCTTCTTCAGGTTGGTGACGACCTCGTTGAGCTCGTTCACCTTCTTGTTCCAGACGTCGCGCTGCTCCTTGGCCTCGCGCACCTGGACGTTGAGGGAGTCCCGGGTCTGGCGGCGCTTCCCCGCCTCCTCCACCAGCTCGCGCACCTTGGCGTTCAGCTCGTCCCTCTTCTGCACCCATCGCTTGGTCTCCTCGTTCAACTCGTCACGGAGCCTTCTATGCTTCTCCGCCTCGTTGTTGTTAAATTGTCTTTTTTGGTCCAGTTCCTCCAACAATTCACTCATAAGTTCACGCTCAATCGTCTAACAGACACCGAATAAAGCGAAACCACATGCTGACTACCGTTTATAACCCTTTCGCCAGAGGGAGGCGGAAAATGACCTCGGCCAGCATCACGCGCCGTCGTCCTCTAGGTCGTCGGATTCATCGAGGTCCTGGTCGTCCTTCTTGTCCGGCTGGTCCGGCCTCGTCCCCCCTTCCAGGGGGATCTCGTGCCAATCCGTGCCGTACTGGTCGGCCCCGCCGGTCTTGAGCTCGAACTTCACCCTCAGGTGGCCGTTCTCGAAGTAGACATAGGCGGACTTGAGCATGCTGATGTAGTAGGACACCCTCTTGCCCTGCCGCGAGAGCCTCCTCTCCGTGCAGATGAGCAGGCCCTCCTGCTCCAGGTCGCGAATGCGGCGGTAGCAGGCGGCGATGGGGATGTTGTAGGCGTCGGAGATGTCCTGAGCGGACTTCGGGACCCGTATGGTCGCCACTAGGATCTTGACCGAGTACTCGTCGGTCAGCAGCTGAGAAGTCCTTAGAAGGTCGACCCTGTCAATTCCCCCATCCGCCCTCTCCTGGTTATCCCTAGGGATAATGGGTGTAGACTTATATCTGCTTGACCATGCCTCGGAATGCATAGTGCCGTTCCCAGTGTTCCGTTAGGTTTGGCGTTTAGCTGGTCGCCTTCTCTGACTCCATGAAGGCGAGGTCGGCGTTGGGCTGCACCTGGACGGAGAAGTGGCCCTTCTCGAAGCACAGCTGCAAGGAGTCGACGGCGCACATGTAGAAGCGCACCTTCTTTCCGCGGTACGCCTCCTCCTCCCTCACGCACTTGACCAAGCCGACGCCCTCCATCTTACCGACCCGGCGGTAGGCGACCGCGATGGGTATCTCGCAGATGCGGGATATCTCTTGTATGGACATCGCCTTACCGTAAGTGGCACTCATGATCTTGCCAGCGTATTCGTCGGCCATGAGCCGTGACATCTCTTGTTCCCTATGAATGCCTTCGTCCATGTTACGTTCGAAGGCCACCTGCTAATAAAGCCCTTAGCCTCTGGCTATCAAAAGAGATACCAAGGGGGAGCACATCCAGATGGTTTCCGCGTTTCGTCCGGTGATAATCACACCATGGGGACGAGGCGGGGCAAGATCCTTTCCTTGGCCAGGTCGAAGTCCAGGTAGTAGTAGGGCGAGGAGGGCTTGATGGCGCACATCATCACCGTCCCCCCGAGGGACTCGAGCTTGATGTGGGTCCTGGCCTGGTGCGCCAGCTGCTTGAGGGAGCTGCAGGAGGTGGTGGCCTCGGCCAAAACCACGTTCCCGGCCCGCTTCATGGCCTCCAGGTGCACGAAGGTGTCAGGGAGCGCGTCGGGGCCGTAGAGCGCCTCCAGCGAATCGAATCCCAGTATGCTCATGTACGGCTCCACCGCGGAGCGGGAGAGCATGAAGCGCAGGGAGTTCAGCCTGAGGTCCTGGGCGGCGTCGGAACCCTCGATCACGCTCACGAAGTCGTAGCTCTTGTCCATGGGCGCGTCGTGGTCGAGGACCCTGAGGCAGCCGCTGAGCGCTTCCCGCGAGACCATGCGGCGCATGTGCTTGTCCAGGGTGTCGTAGTTGACCGCGAAGAGCGGGAACCAGATGATGCCCCGCTTCTTGGAGAGCGCGTCGGATAGGACGGCGTACTCGATGGCCCGCACGATGTCCTGGGGCACGCTCTCTCCGATCTCGAGGAGCACGACCGAGCCGCGGCGCAGCCCGCCCATCTCCCGGTCCATGGACTCGTTTCCGGTGGAGACGCAGTCCGCCGCCGGGTCGGCGATGGGGGCATGGGCCTCTAGCTCGTCGGGCAGGTTGAACCAGTTGCTCTCGAAGACCCGAAGCCTACCGTCCACCAGGGTGAAGGGGTACTTCCAGCGCATGACCATCTGGCCGCGGAGCTTCTCGATGATGAGCTCCCTAACCCTCCGCCCCTCCTTCTGGACGTTGTAGAGGCGGACCACCCCGTCCCCGAGGTAGTCGTAGACGTTCTTCTCCGCCGTCTCCATCACGTAGGCGATGTTGGTGCCGGAGTGCTCCACCAGGTCCTTCTGCAGCGTGTTCATGATCTTCTGGGAGCTGATCCCGTAGTGCTCGGACAGGGCGTCGATGGAATCGAGCACGATTAGCGTCTTGTTGGGGAGGTTGGCCTCGGCCATGTCGTAGGCAAGCTCCATCTCGGGCAGCATCACGCCTATGTCGAGGACCACGCCGTCCTCGGTCAGCTCGGTCGACAGGGAATCGGACTCGTCCCCCTCCCCCGACTCGATCTGCCCCTCCAGCTTCATCAGCTCGGAGCGCACCACCATCGGGCTGGAGGACTCGTTCTTGC
>DATIXC010000094.1:0-3966 GCA_035518995.1 Methanomassiliicoccales archaeon
TTATACCTTCCTCAGCAGCACCTCGTACAGCTTCTTCACGAACGGAGGAGAGGTGTCGTCGAACTCCCGGATCCATTCGACCTCGTACCCTTGGCTCAGCCGCTTCACCTTCGCCTCGTCGAAGAAGTGCACCACGAAGCCCATGGGGTTCTCGTACATGTCCTCTCCCCGATGCGTGAACTTGCCATAATGAGGGTCGTGGAAGTTGCGCACCGAGTACAGGTTCATACCATCTGGCCGAAGGACGCGCCGGCACTCGGCCATGATCACCGAGATCTGGGCCTCGGTCATTTCCATCGTGAAGAACATGTGCGAGTAGACGGCGTCGAAGGATTCGTCCGGGAAAGGCAGCCCGTGACGGACGTCATGCACCTGGATCGTGAACTCCTTGTCCAATCCCATCTCCCTGGACTTGTCATTCATGTAGCACACGCCGGTCTCGGAATAGTCCAGGGCCGTCACCTCGAGGCCGTTGCGAAGGAACAGCCAAGTGTCCCTCCCTTGGCCGCATCCGAGCTCGAGGACCTTCCTCACGCCCCGCTCCTTGAAGACCTGCAAGGCCCTTTGGCCCAGCACACTGGGCTCGGAACCGAAGAACTCCTTCTGCCTGTAGGCCTCGTCCCAAACCGTCCTCTGCTGCTTCCCGCCCGAACCTTGCACGTGGAAGAACAAGCGCGCCGCTCTTGGATATGCTTTTTGCTCACCTCGAGGCTGCGATGTACCTCGAGGCGGCCAGGGCCGCGGCCTCCCCCTGGGCTATCGAGTCCCTCGCGTCCTTGGGCGCCTCGGCGCAACCTGCGACGAAGACGCCGTGCGCGGAGGTGCTGGTGCTCTCGAACCTGCTGTCCTCGCCTATCAGGCCGTCCCCGTCGGCGCTGATCCCGATCATGCCCAGGAGCTCGGCCGTTCCCCGGGCCTGCCGAAGGCCGACGCTCAGCACCAGCAGGTCGACCGGGATCTCGTAGAGCTCCTTGATCAGGGTGTTCTCGCCCATCACCAGAAGCCTCTCGGAGCCCGGCTTCCTGACGACCATGGAGGGCTGGCCGCGGATGAAGCGCACCCCCCTCTCCCTAGCCCTCTTGTAGAGGGCCTCGTAGCCCTTGCCGTGCATGCGGATATCGATGTAGAGGACGTAGGCCTCGATGGTGTTGTCCAGCTCCTTGACGGCGATGGCGTTCTTTATGGCGTTCATGCAACAGATGGCGCTGCAGTACGGCACCCCTCTGGTCTCCACCCTCGAGCCGACGCATTGGACGAAGGCGACGGCCCTGACGTCCCCCCCATCGCTCGGCCTGCGCAGCCCCTTCTCCATCACCTCGTCGAACGACGTGGAGAGCACCACGTTGGCGAGCCTGGAATATCCTAGCTCCGGAATGGCGCTGGCATCGATGGGCTCCAGCCCGGCGGCCAGAATGATGGCGCCCGCGTCGACCGTCCTCCTCTGCACGCATCCCTTGTCCCGGCTCAATGGCTTGAGCTCCATCTCCACCTCGAAGCCCCTCCCCACCTTCCTGATGAGGGAGACCTCCGCGCTCACCACCGCCTCGAAGTCCTCGGTGTTCCCCAGCTCCCCCAGGAACACGTCGACTATGTCCTGCCCCTTGTCCATCGAGGGAAAGACGGCGGAGACATTGGCCAACATCCCGCCCAACTTGGGCTCCCTCTCCACCAGCGTGACCTGGATGCCCTGGTCGACCAGGGAGAGCCCCGCCGCCAGGCCGGCTATGCCCCCTCCAATGACCAGGACGGTTCCCTTGGCGCTCCCTTCGCTCATGCCCGTTCCCCGTGCCATTAGGGCGCTACCCCTTAGAAAATGGTTCGCCCCGGCTGGAGCAGGCATAGTGTTAAAACCATCGAGCGCGCATCAACCCCGATGGAGCGTACGGACATGCTGGAGATCGAGGACCTGCACGTCGAGGTCGGTGGGAGGAAGATCCTCAAGGGGGTGGACCTGAGCGTCATGGCGGGCTACACCAATGTGCTCTTCGGGCCCAACGGGTCGGGCAAGTCCACGTTGTTGATGACCATAATGGGATTCAGCGGCTACAAGGTCACCCAAGGGAGGATCCTCTTCCACGGCGAGGACATCACCAAGCTGTCGGTGACGGAGAGGGCCGGCCTCGGGATCGGCATCATGATGCAGAGGCCGCCCAACCTGGTGGGCGTGGACCTGCGCAACATGCTCCAGGTGACGTCCAAGGGGAAGCCCATGCCCCAGGAGGGCGCGAGGGACCTGGACATGGAGCGCTTCCTGGACCGGGACGTGAACGTGGGCTTCTCGGGCGGGGAGATCAAGCGCTCCGAGCTGCTGCAGCTCGAGGCCCAGAACCCCTGCCTCTACCTCCTGGACGAGCCGGAGAGCGGCGTCGACCTGGTCAGCATCGAGAAGGTGGGCAACAAGGTGAAGGAGCTTTTGCACGGGACGAGCTGCGCGGGCAGGAAGGGCAAGGCCGGTAAGGCGGCCCTGGTGATCACCCACACCGGCCAGATCCTCGACTACATCGAGGCGGACCGCGGGTACGTCATGTGCAACGGCACGGTGATGTGCTCCGGGAACCCGAGGGAGCTCCTGCAGGAGATCAGCAAGATGGGCTACGAGGAGTGCATAAAATGCAAGCTGAGACTGACCACCGTGAGCTGAAGAAGAAGGCGGAAGCGGCCAAGGAGAAGAAGGCCGCCTTCGGCGAGGACATCGAGCTGGAGGAGTTCAAGGAGGGCTCGAAGGACCTGGAGAAGGTAAGGAGATTGGAGGAGCTGGGGGAGGAGGAGAAGCGCACGCTCCTCAACGCCGGGGTCGTGCCGTCAGAGGAGGGGCGATCGGGCTCCTTCGTGCTCATGGACGAGAGCGTCGTGCACTCCTCGTCGAAGGTCCAGGGCGTCGAGGTCATGCCCGTCTCCGAGGCCCTGAGGAAGTACGATTGGATGCGCGACTACTACTGGAAGGCCGTCTCGCCGGAGGCGGACAAGTACACCGCGAGGACCTATTTGGAGGAGGCGGACGGGTATTTCATCCGCGCCCTGCCAGGCGCGAAGGTCAAGGCGCCGGTGCAGACCTGCCTGATGCTCAAGGGCAAGGAGGTGGCCCAGACGGTGCACAACATCGTCATCGTGGAGGAGGGCGCGGAGCTGGACGTGGTGACGGGATGCTCGACCTCCAAGGGCGTGGAGAGGGCCTTGCACCTGGGGATATCCGAATTCTACATCAAGCGCAACGCCTCGCTCACCTTCACCATGGTGCACAACTGGTCCGAGCAGATCGGCGTCAGGCCTCGGACCGTGATCGTCCAGGAGGAGGGCTCGACCTTCCTCAACAACTACGTGGCCCTGAGGCCGGTCAAGACCATCCAGACCTACCCAACCGCGAGGATGGAGGGACCGAACTGCTTTGCCCGCTTCAACTCCGTGGCCATCGCCCACAAGGGCAGCGAGCTGGACCTGGGCTCGAGGGCCATCCTCGCCGGCGAGGGCTCGAGGTGCGAGATGATCTCCCGCACCATCGCCACCGGCGGCAAGGTCATCGCCCGCGGCCAGATGATAGGCAAGGCCAAGAACGTCCGGGGCCACCTCGAGTGCCGCGGCCTCATCTTCGGTGAGGGAGGCGTCCAGATCGCCATCCCCGAGCTCGAGGCCTACGTCCCCGACCTGGAGATGACGCACGAGGCCGCGGTGGGCAAGATAGCGCAGGACCAGGTGGAGTACCTGATGGCTCGGGGGCTCTCCGAGGAGGAGGCGGTCGGCATCATCGTCCGGGGCTTCCTCGAAGTGGGCATCCGTGGCCTGCCAGAGAACCTCAAGAATGAGATCGACAAGGCGATTGAGCAGACGGACATGGGGGGGATGTGACCTCAGCTATGCCCCATTCGTCCTTTTAATTTCCAAGAATCGGTCCGCAGCAATTTTCGCCAGAACCTCATAGGATCTATTGGCTAGAACCCAGTCTCTTCCCTTCTTGCCATATTCTTCGAG
>DATIXC010000095.1:0-3790 GCA_035518995.1 Methanomassiliicoccales archaeon
TGGCCTCGGGGAAGGCCATGACGAAGGCCGCCCCCTTGGGCTGGTTGTCCTCGACGGACACCGTGCCCCCGTACCTGGCCACCGCTCTTGTCACCAGGTACAGACCCAGCCCGGTGCCGGCGTTGGCGCCATAGCTGAACCCCTCGTCGAACACATGGCCCTTGACCTGTTCCGGGATGCCGATGCCGTTGTCCGCGATGCGCAGGTAGCACCTTCCGTCCTTCACCCATATCCTAGCCTCTATGCGGTCCGCCTTCCCGTGGACCATGGCGTTGCGGACGATGTTGTCGATGGCGGAGGGCAGGGCGTCGTCGGCGAAGATCGAGCCTTCGCCGTCCACCGAGAAGTCGACCATATAGCCGCGCAGGACCTTCTCCGCCGTCTGGCGCAGGTCGTACACCTTCATCGCGCCGCCCGAGGCCGCCAGGGACTCGAGCTCCTTCATGCGCTTGATCATCTCCACGGACCGGTTCACAGCCTTGGTCGCCGTCGCTAGGAACCGCTCCTGCTTGCTCTTCTGGAACATGTCCAGGGACCCCGCCACCACCATGAGCTCGTTCAAGGTGTCGTGCCTCAGGATGCGGTTGACCAGGCGCAGCAGGTCGTTCAATTGGATGAGGCGGTCCTCCATGGCCTTGCGCTCGGTAATGTCCGAGGCCACCAGGATGATGGAGATGACCTTGCCGGATTGGTCGAGGATGGGGGCGGTGGATATGCTTATCCTGCGCTCTCCCTGGCCCTCGAGCTTGCGGTTGAGCTCGACGTCGCTCAGCGCCTCCCCCGCCAGGATGCTCTCCTTCATCCTGTGCAGCTCCTCGGTGTCCTCCTCTGGGAGGAACGGGAAGGGCCGGCCGCTGTCGATCTCGCCCCAGCCGAAGACCCTCTCTGCCGCGGGGTTCCAGGTGTTTATAACCCCGCTAGGGTCGAGGCTGACTATGGCCATCGGCGAGGTCTGAATGATGGCCCGGAGCTTGCTGCCGGTCTCCCAGAGCCTGTCCTCGGCCAGTTGCCTCGAGGTTATGTCCCTGACGCTCCCGATGAGGGAGGAGGGCTCGCCGCTCTCGTCGAGGAGGACCCGGCCGATGGCCTCCACCACCACGTAGTCCTCGCCGCGCCTGAGCCGGAAGCGGAGGGTCAGTTGGTCCTGATTGCTCGACCTGTCCTGGATGGCCTGCAGCAGGGGCTCCAGGTCATCGGGATGGATGTGGTCTGCGACGTCCTTTCCGATGAGCTCCTCTGGCTCTTTCCCCAGCAGGTTCTTGACCGCGGGCGATACGTACAGCAGTTTGCCGTCCCGATCTATCTTCACCACCACGTCCAGGGCGCTTCCCATAAGCTCGCGCAGGAGCGCGTCGCTCTGGCTCTGGTTCTGCTGCAGGAGGGTGTTGGTGACGTCCCTGGCCACCACCGCGACCCCAGATATCGTGCCATCATCGGCGTTCAGGGGCGTGGCATCCACGGACAGGTAGCGCTTCTTCCCGGGTGAGGGCTCGATTGCGTATCTGAGGTCCAGCGCCGGGACGCCACGGCGCATGGCCAAGGCGTATGGCAGCTCCTCGCTGGCTAGGGGACTGCCGTCCAGGGAGGATATGTTCCAAGCCGGCGAATCGAACGCCATCCCGATGATTTCGTCCTCCCCCATCCCCAACATCTCCTTGACGTTGGTCGTGGCGAAGGTCACTTGGCCATCTCTATCGAACATTATTGTCGCGGCCGAGCTCGCGTCGATCAGGTGACGAAGGACGCCTTGCTCGTCCATCATTGCCGCCCTCCTCTCGAGCGCGGCCATCTCCCTTTCCCTCTCGTCGATGAGGGAGATCGCTTCGGAGAGGCTGCCGGCCAGCTCCTGCAACAATGTGGTCTCGTCCTCCTCCATGGCCTCGATGTCGTCGGACACGATCACCATCACCGCCATCAGCTCGCCCTTGAACTTCAAAGGCAGGGCGGCGAAGGCGTGCGCGGATCCGTCTTTCGTCATCGTTGCTGGATTGCGGCCTCCGTTCTTACGGATGATCATCTCCGAGAACTCCTTCACTTGGCTGGAGAGGTCGAGGAGGCTGTCCTTGACGAGGTCGAGGACGTCTTGCTGCTTGGCCTTGGAAGGGTGCGAGGCCCTCGCCACCTCCCTTGCACCTCCATCGGGCAGGTCGAAGCACCCCACCCATGCGCCCGCGTATCCGCCATGCTCGACGAGGGTGCGGCAAATGCCATCGAGAAGCTCCATCTCGCCGCGGGAGCGTAGGATGAGCTGGCTGGTGGCGCTCATCACCTTCAGCGCCCGGCCGAGCCGCCGCTCCCGCCTCTGCGCTCGCCTGGCCTCGGTGATGTCGTGTATGATGGCGTACCCCAAGGGGCGGCCCTTCACCCTTAGCATCCCTGAGTCGACCTCTACCTCCCTGACCTCGCCGCTAGCTAGGAGGGTGGGCATCACTATCTTGGCGCTCCTCTCCACGTCCCTGTGGCCCAACAGGGACGTCGCCTCGTTCCCCTTGCTTGGATGGGTATCGGCTATGTTCAGCCGCAGCATCTCCTCGCGGGTGTAGCCGAAGAACGTGGTGGCGGCGATGTTCACGTCGGCGATGGCCCCTGACCTCGGCTCGAAGAGGATCATCGCCTCCACGTTGTCCTTGAAGAGCTTCTCGTATATCTCCTCTGAATCCTTGAGCCTCTCTGCCGACTGTCTTTGGTCGATGGAACGCCTGATCATGTTCAATAGCTCGGTGAATTGCGCCTTGGGGTTACCGCCCTTCTGGAGATAGAAGTCGGCGCCGTTGTTCAGCGCCTCGATGGCCACGTCCTCCCTTCCCTTCCCGGTGAAGAGGATGAAGGGGGTGTTGCGGCCTTGCATCCTCACCGTCTTGAGGAACCTGATCCCGTCCACGACCGGCATCTGATAATCGCAGATGATGGCGTCGAAAGGCCGGGTCTCGATGCGGACAAGGGCGTCCATGGCCGACTCGCTGGTCTCCACTTCCACGTCCCCTTCGCTCTCAAGGAATTCCTTAGCTATCTCCAGCAGGGAGGGCTCGTCGTCGACGTAGAGGACCTTGATCATTGCAATGCCTTTGTATGGCTGGACTCTTCCATGTGCTCCACGATATTTTACTCTAACTGAATGGGCATCGGAAAGTGATTCCCTCCAAGAAGCCGGGAGCCTTAATATCGACCAAGAGCATCATTTTGATGGTCGGGATGAAGGTATCCGTTCGATTTGCTGGCATGGGAGGCCAAGGCATCATCTTCGCCGGGATGGTCCTGGCGAGGGCGACCTCGCTCTTCGAGAGGAAGGACGGCAAGGAGCTTTTCGCCATCCAGACCCAATCCTATGGCCCTGCCGCGCGGGGGGAGTCCTCCAAATGCGACGTGGTGATATCCGACAGCCCCACCTTCTATCCCTTCGTCGAGAAGCCCGACTTCCTGGTGCTGATGTCCCAGCCCGCATATGATATGTTCATTTGGGACGTCTTCCCTGGGACGATCGTGATATTGGACTCGGAAGGTGTCGAGAGCAGGCCCGACCTCACCTATTACGACATACCCGCCCTAAGACGCGCCGAGGAGCTGGAAATCCGTGGAGCCGCCAATATGATCCTGCTCGGGGCCTTCGTCCAGATATCAGGGGTGATCTCCATCGAGGCGGCGATGAAGGCCGTGGTGGAGATGAGCTCGATGGGAGCCATGGAGAGGAACGAGAGGGCCTTGCGGGAAGGATATCTTCAGGGCAAGGCTTATCAGACTGAAGGTTAGGGGCAATAACTAAATCCACTCCCTAGGGTATCTGAACCTCCCA
>DATIXC010000096.1:0-11157 GCA_035518995.1 Methanomassiliicoccales archaeon
CCCAGGCGCGGTTGTCCACCCTCCTGCCCTTGGCAAGCAGCTTGTGGATATGGTCCTTCTTGATCTCGGACATCACTGCGCGGGCCATCTTCAGCCCTCCTGATGCTCGCTAGGGGCGGGCTCCTCGGCCGGCTCGTCCTCGGTCTTCTCCACGGAGTAGCGGCGGGCCAAGGCGTCCTTCTGCAGGTCGTAGATTCGCTTGCACGCCCCCACGCCCATCTCGATGGCGCGGTCGAACTCCGCCCGGGTCATGTGCCCGTCCATCTGCATGAGCAGGACCTCCCCGGTCCGGGGGATCATGGCCATCGGCAGGTCCGCCTGGCCGAAGTTGTCCTCCTCCTTCTGCAGGTCGAGGACCACCTGGTCGTTGACCTTGCCCACGGCGACCGCGGGTACAAGGTCCTTCATGGGGATGCCGGCGTCGGCCAGGGCCACGCTCGCCGCGGTGAGGCCTGCGCAGCGCGTCCCGGCGTTGGCCTGCAGAACCTCGATATAGACGTCGATGGAGGTCCTGGGGAAGTTCTCGGTGAACACCACGTACTCGAAGGCCTCGGAGATGATCTTGGATATCTCCACCGACCTGCGGTCCGGGCCCGGCCTCTTCCTGTCCCCCACGGAGAAGGCGATCATGTTGTACTTGCACTGCACTATGGCCTTGGCCGGGTTCTGCATGTGCCTGGGGTGGCACTCCCTCGGGCCATACACGGCCGCCAGGACCTTGTTCTTTCCGAACTCCACGTACGCGGAGCCGTCGGCGCGCTTGAGCACGCCCGCCTCGATGCGGATGGGACGCAGCTCGTCCACCATCCGGCCGTCGACCCTGATACCGTCGTCGCTGATCAACTTCACGTTGCTGTTTCCGCCCATTGTCATCACCTTGATTCTGATCCCTCGGCCGGCGCTGTCCTGCACACGGACTCCAGGTAATCCTTCACCCTCTCGGTAAGCCGCATGGTCTGCGCGTTCTCCTCGATCATCTTGATGGCGCGGATGGCGAAGACTATGTTCTCGATGTCGCCGTCCAGCCAGATGCGGCCGTTCTGTCCGACGAAGATGCGGGTGTTGGTCATGTTCTTGATCATCTGGATCATCGAACCGCCCTTGCCTATCACCCGCGGCACCTTGCTGTAGGAGATCTCCACCACCTGGCCTCCCTGCAGCTTCCTCAGGCCCTGCTCCTTCATGGTCACCTGCACGCGCTTGGTCTCATCGACCATGAGCACCTTGGCGAGCAGGGTGTCGCCCACGTTCATGAACCTCGCGGTGTCGCCGAAGTCCACCCTCCAGGGGACCTCGTTGACGTGCAAGGGGGCAGGGTAGGGGGAGTTGATGTCCACGAGCCAATTGGACGGCCCTATGTCCACGACCTTCCCGATGACGCTGTCCCCCGGGGTGGGGATGTACCGCCCCCCGAGAGGTATGACATTCACGAAATTCGATTTCACGCTCTTGATCCCCACCTGGGCCGCGTAGACCCTCCCGTCCTGCACGTACGTTCCCGCGCCGGCCTTCATGCGGCCGCCGGAGTCGAGCAGGTCCCCGGGCAGCACGATCTCGCGCGAGGATCCCATTCCTTCCTTGTTCATGTTCTCACTCACTTTCTGTTAATCCTTCTGGACTTGCATTCCTGATCCGCAGGCTCACGACTTCAGCTGCTTGGTCTCCGCATTGCCCTTGGTCTTCTCGTTCAGTTTGGCGTAGAAGTCGTCCCTCATTCCCGCGGGTATCTCCACGACACCGATCCACGACCCGTTGGATTGCCACTCTTCCTTCTGTATCCTTCCGAAATGGACGATGTCCTCGTAGCAGCGGCCGTACTCCTCGCCGCTCAGCTTTACGGCGATGCGCATCTTCTCGAAGCGGATGGGGATGATGGGCCTGAGCTTGTCGAGTACCTCCTTGACCTGCTGCTCGACCGGCTTGAAGGCGTCCACGTGGACCTTGGCCTCCTCCATGGCCATCTCGATGCGCTGCGGGGTGTGCGGCGCCCCGGTCTGGGGGTTGATGGCGTTGCGCGCGATCTCGGCGATGATGCGGGCCTTCTTCAGCTCCAGCATCTCCTTGCGCTGCTCGGCGGTGAGGTGAACCTCGCCCTTGAGCACGATGACCTTGGCCACCTCTTGGACGTCGGTCGTCCCGAAGACCTTCTTGATGTCCTCCTCGGCGGCGCGGGTGCCCTTGTGCGCGTTCTTGAATATCTCGTCAACGACCATGTGGTCGTAGAGGTTGACGTCCTTGCCCTCCTTTAGGGACTTGACGACCTTGGGGTCGATGAGGACCTCGAAGGTCTCCCCGTGCGACTCGTACCGGGCTACGATGGCGTCCTCGATGTCTACCATCTAGACCTCTACGCCGCGTCAGCCTTCTCGATCAAGGTCTCGACCTCGGACTCCTCCATCCGCCTGAAGGTCTCGCCCCGGACCACCACGCCGATCTCCACCGCCTTGGGGTTTAGCTTCTCCTCCTCCGTCGCCTTCTTCAGGGCCTTGAGGCCGAGCAGGACGGCCGACTCCAGGTCCATGCCCTCCTGGTAATCCTCCTCGAAGACCTCCATGACCGCGTTGCGGCCAGCCCCGATGCTTCCTGCCTTGTAGGAGACCAAGGCCCCGCTCGGATCGGTCTCGAAGAGGTGCTCGCCTTGGTCGTCGACGCCCGCGACCAGCAGCGCGGTGCCGAAGGGGCGCACGCCGCCGTACTGGGTGTAGTTCTGCTTGTAGTCGCAGATGCGCTTCACCAGTTCCTCGACGCTCATGTCCTCGTCGTAGGTGATCTTGTTGATCTGGGCGATGACCCTGGCCTGGTCCACCAGTATCCTGGCGTCCGCCACCAGCCCCGAGGTGGCGCAGCCGATGTGCCCGTCGATCTGGAAGATCTTCTCGATCGACTTCGGCTCCATCAGGCGGCTGGCGATCCTCTTGTCCACGATGAGGACGACCCCGTTCTTGAACTTCAGCCCAACGGTGGTCGTACCGCGCTTTACCGCCTCTCTGGCATACTCCACTTGGAACAATCGCCCGTCAGGGGAGAAAACAGTTATAGCTCTGTCATAAGCCATCTGTCCGGGTTGCATTCATTCACCTTCTCTCGGCTAATCCGCAACCTAGAGAAACCATCCAATATATATTTCTTGGGGGAATCGAGAAGCCTCTCCCCGAGATGTCTGGATGCCCGCGAAACTCGCTCCGTTCCCCTAGCCCCTCCGCTCTCCCTCGCCCCCGGGCAGGCCTAGGCGCTCGCGCAAGGCGTGCAGAGTGCCCGAGGTGCTCAGGGTCCGGATGCCCGACCCTAGCCTCGCACCCGCGGCGACTAGCAGCTCCTTGGTCCAAGCGAGGTCGCGCAGGTCGCAGCGCACCACCCCCAGATGGCCGTCGAACTGGACCATCTTGGGGGCCTTCCTCCCGCCCGACAGCGACCTGATGGCGGAGAGGAGCGCATCGGCGCCCAGCAGCTCCTCCGAGGTGACCTCGAAGGCCACGTAGCGCCTGCGCCCCCGTCTCTCCTTGACCACCATGCTCAGGCCTTTGCAGTGGAGTAGCGGCTGAGGAAGCTGTCGGACTTTACCCCGGTGACCACGACCATGACCTTGACCTTCCCGGCCATGTCCGGCTCCACTGCGCAGCCCCAGATGATGCGGGCGTCCGGCCGGACTCGGGCACCGACCAGCTCGGCCGCCTTCTCCGCTTGGCTGACGGTCATGTCCGGCCCGCCCTGGATTCGGACCAGGGCGCCGCGCGCCTCCTTGGTGTCGATGTCTCCCAGCAACGGCGAGGCCATGGCCTCGGTCACCGCCTTCTCCACCATCTCGATCCGCCCGTCGTCCTTGCCGCCCTCGCCCAGTCCGATCATGGCCACGCCGGCGTTCTTCATGATGGTCATCATGTCGTTGAAGTCCACGTTCACCAGGCCAGGCTTGGTTATGGCCTCGGTTATGCCCTTGATGCTCTGCATCAGCACCTCGTCGGCCACCTTGAAGGCCGCCTCCAAGGGAAGCTTGGGCACGAGCTGGAGCAGGCGGTCGTTGGGGATGATTATGGTGGTGTCGCAGTGCTCCCTGAGGCGGTTCAGGCCCCTCATGGCGTTCTCCATCCGCACCCTCCCCTCGGCCTTGAAGGGCATGGTGACGATGCCCATGACCAGCGCGCCCTTCATCCGCGCCATCTCGGCCACGACCGGTGCGGAGCCGGTGCCAGTCCCGCCGCCCATGCCGGCGGTGACGAAGACGATCTGGCGGCCGTCCACGTACTGCATCAGCTCGTTCCGCGACTCCTCGGCCGCCGCCGCCCCTACCTCGGGGATGGCCCCCGCCCCCAGGCCCTTGGTCCGCGTCCTCCCCAGCAGGACCTTGTTGGGCACGTGCACCGACAGCAGGTGCCTGGCATCGCTGTTGGCCGCGACCAGGGTGACGTCCCTGATGTCCGACTGCGCCAGCCGGCGCACGGTGTTAGAGCCCCCGCCGCCGCAGCCCACTATGGTGATCTTCACGCGCAGCTGGTCGACCAGCTTGCGCAGCTCCTCATCCTCGGCCGTGTTCCCCGTCCCTCCGGCGCTCAAGGCCCCGCTGCTCTGCGCCGATCTAGCGATCGCACCATCGACAATGGATTTCATGTGCACCCATCCTTGGCCAGGGGTATGTTGGAGAGAATATATAAATCCATTTTGAGCTGGGGCGCTACACGAACTCGAAGGCCGTGCCGCAGGTCGGGCACGTTTCGTCCTCGGGCCCGAGCGGGGTCCCGCACTCGGGGCACTCCTCTCCGGCCAGGCCCCCGCACTCGCACACTTCCTCCCCTGGCTCCAGAAGCCTACCGCAAACCTGGCACTGGGGCTCGTCCACGGCCTCGAAGCTCTCCTTGCAGGCCGGGCAGGACATGCGGTCGGGCGGGACCTCTGTACCGCACCTGGGGCAGTTGAAGCTCTCCCCATCCTCGACCACGATGGCCCCGCACTCGCATTCGTTTCCGCCCTCTGACAGGGCGGAGCCGCAGATGGGGCAGGCACGCCTCTCCCCCGGCTCCCAGAGCATGCGGATGTCCGCCTTCCGCCTGGCCAGCTCCTGCGGGGAGGTCCGGGGCTTGACGATGACGCTGGGATCGAGGTCCTTTTCGTCGTAGGCGCGGTCGCAGTAGGGGCAGAAGCCCGTCCGCGTCAGGCAGACGGTATGGAACTCCTTGCCGCAGGCGCACTTGGCATATTCCAGGCCCTCCTTCACCCTCCCCAGGCAGATCTGGCACACTACCGGCCTGACCTTGGGGCCTTGCACCACCACCCTCGGCCGATCCGCCCCCCTGGAGGGCATCCGCATCACCTTCCGCAGGTGCTTGGCCTGCGTCCGCATCGCCTCCCTCAGTTCCGAGGGTACGGAGCCTCCGAGCCGCTTCCTGACCTCCAAAGCGCTGGCCAGGCCAAGGGCTCCTAGGGCCGTCGCGATCAGGACCTCGGCCAACATACTCGGTGCAAGATTCGGGCGGCCTTAAAACACAGGCAGTGCAGATTCCCGTTGCTGATAATCAGCGGTCGTACATCCCGTTCCCTTACGGTCGAGCGGGACGCTTCGCTCTAGGAGAATCGAGGTAGAAGGGCCGACTTCGGAAGGCCCGTTCGCGAGCGCAAGGCCATCACCATCGTTAAGGGCCCATGGGGCCAAAAAATTCGGAGGTAGCGGTCAAGGAGGACCTCAGCGACCTCCACGGAAACGAACGCCACGGCCCGCCCGACCGGAGCCGTGGCGCAGAGGGCTCGGGGATGACCAGATGATCGGCCTCTCGATGCCTAGGCCCGAAGCCGCGGTCGACTTGGGGCGCTTGGGAGAGCGGGATGCATCGATGCGGTTCGTCGTATTTTCATGTAAAATCCGACAGTGGAATGACGACAGGACATCACGAATTGACGATATCAATTTCCGAAGGGCTTATAATGTAAAAGAGTAAAGCGGTGTTCGGCGTCCCCTATATAGTGAACGATGAAAAGGGAGCTAGCAAGGCGATGCCCGGTCGAAGTATGAATCTCATGCTAGAACGGCCAAAGAGAATCTCAGGACACCATCAATCAAGAGGATGAACCAAATGGCTAACGAGTCATCAGCGGTAATGGTCGTGGGCGGAGGGATATCGGGAGTCCAGTGTGCGCTGGACCTGGCGGAGTCCGGGTTCAAGGTGTACCTGGTGGAGAGGAAGCCGGCCATCGGCGGGATCATGGCCCAGCTGGACAAGACCTTCCCCACCAACGACTGCTCCATGTGCATCCTCTCGCCCAAGCTGGTGGAGGTGGGCAGGAACCCGATGATCACCCTGATGACGCTGAGCGAGGTGGTCAAGGTCGAAGGTCAGGCCCCCAACTTCACCGTCACCGTGAAGAAGCATCCCCGCTACGTACGAGAGGACCGCTGCGTCGGCTGCGGCAAGTGCGCCGAGAAGTGCCCCTCAAAGGTGGACAACGAGTTCGAATCGGGGCTGTCCCAGAGGAAGGCCATTTACGTTTCCTATCCCCAGGCGGTTCCCCTCAAGTACAGCATCGACGCCAAGAATTGCCTATACCTCACCAAGAACCGCTGCGGCAACTGCAAGAAGGTCTGCCCTGCGGACGCGGTGGACTTCGAAATGAAGGAGACCATCGAGGAGGTCCAGGTCGGGTCCATCGTCCTCGCCCCGGGAATCCAGACGTTCGATGCCAGGCTGAAGAAGGAGTACGGATACGGCGAGTACAAGAACGTGCTCACGGCCATCGAGTTCGAGAGGATGCTCTCCTCCAGCGGCCCGTACCAAGGCCACGTCGTGCGCCCCAGCGATGGCGCAACCCCTAAGAAGATAGCCTGGTTGCAGTGCGTGGGCTCGAGGGACCTCACCGTTGGCAACCCCTATTGCTCGAGCGTCTGTTGCATGTACGCGCTCAAGGAGGCGATAATCGCCCAAGAGCACTTCCCGGAGCTCAAGAACACCATCTTCTTCATGGACATCAGGGCGGTGGGCAAGGAGTTCGAGGACTACCGCGCCAGGGCGGAGAAGGAGCACGGCATAACCATCCACAGGAACGTCCGCGTCGCCTCTGTCCAAGAGAACCAGGAGAACAAGAGCCTCAACGTCCTCTACATGTCCCCCCAGGCGGTGGTCAACGAGGAGTTCGACATGGTGGTGCTGTCCACCGGTCTGGTCCCCTCGCCAGAGGCCAAGGAGCTGGCCAAGACCTTGGGCGTGAAGACCACCAAGTACGGTTTCGCCGAGACGGACATCTACGACCCGCTGAGCACCAATGTCCCGGGCATATACGTCGTCGGCGCCTTCAGTGCCCCCAAGGACATCCCCCAGGCGGTCGCGGAGGCCTCTGGCGCCGCGGCCAAGGCTGGTTCCCATGTCTACAAGAACCGGATCAAGTTGACAGCTGAAGAGGCGCCGGAGATCGATGTCAAGGGCCAGGAGCCCCGCATCGGGGCATTCATATGCGACTGCGGTAGCAACATCGCCGCCATTGTCGACACGAAAGCGGTCGTGGAGTACGCCAAGACCCTGCCCAACGTAGTACTGGCCGAAGGCAGCAAGTACACCTGCTCCGCCGACTTCCAGGAGCAGATCAAGGAGAAGATCAAGGAATTCAAGCTGAACCGCATCATCGTGGCCTCCTGCACCCCGCGCACCCACGAACCTCTCTTCCGCAGCACAGTCAAGGAGGCTGGCCTCAACCCCTACCTCTTCGAGATGGCCAACATCCGCGACCAATGCTCCTGGGTGCACATGCATCAGCCGGAGAAGGCCACCGAGAAGGCCAAGGACCTGGTCAGGATGGCGGTGGCGAAGAGCCGGCTGGAGGAGCCGTTGAAGACGACCTCCTTCCCGGTTAACCACGACGCGGTGGTCATCGGCGGCGGCCTAGCTGGCATGACCGTGGCCCTCGACCTGGCCGCGCAGGACTTCAAGGTCAACCTGATCGAGAAGGAACCTACGCTCGGGGGCAACGTTAAGAAGGTGCATATCGAGGACGGCAGGACCGGGGCCTTCGTGGCCTCCGAGCTCGCATCGAAGATCGGTTCGAATCCCAACATCAAGGTACATCTGGGCACCAAGGTCAAGAACGTAAACGGGTTCGTTGGCAATTATGAGGTGGACACCGGCCAGGAGAAGCTGAAGGCCGGGGCCATCATCGTGACCAGCGGGGCCGTGGAGTACAAGCCCAAGGAGTACTTCTACGGCCAGGACCCCAGGGTCATGACGCAGCTGGAGCTGGCCAAGCTCCTGGAGGAGAAGCCTCTCGACGCCAAGGTCATCGCCATGATCCAGTGCGTGGGGAGCAGGAGCCCGGAGAATCCCATGTGCAGCCGGGTGTGCTGCACCTCCGCAATGAAGAACGCCATCAAGATCATGAAGACCAACCCGAAGGCCTTGGTGTACATCTTCTACAAGGACATCCGGACCTACGGCCTGAAGGAAGACCTCTACACCGAGGCCGCCAGGCTCGGCGTCGTCTTCATCCGCACCAGGGAGGAGGAGATGCCCGAGCTCATCAAGGACGGGGACGGCCTGATCGTGAGCTCGGACGACATCACCCTCGACGGCCATGTCCACCTGCGCCCGGACCTGGTGGTCCTCTCCACGGGCATACGGCCCAACCCTGATAACGAGGAGCTGTCCAAGATGCTCAAGGTGCCGCTGAGCAAGGACGGCTTCTTCCTGGAGGCGCACATGAAGCTCAGGCCGGTGGACTTCGCCACTGAGGGCATCTTCCTGGCCGGGCTGGCGCACTGGCCGAAGTCGGCCGACGAGACCATAGGCCAGGCCTCCGGCGCCGCCGCCAGGGCCATGACCGTGCTCTCGCGCGAGGTCCTCGAGGGTCAGGCCGCCATCAGCGAGGTGGACGACACCAAGTGCCGCGGGTGCGGCAGGTGCGAGGCCATCTGCCCGTTCCATGCCATCACCCTCACCGAGGTCTCGCCAGGGACCTTGAAGGCCAAGGTCAACCCCGCCCTGTGCAAGGGCTGCGGGGCCTGCGAGGTGGCCTGCTGCAACAGTGCCATAACCTGCAAGCACTTCACCAACAACCAGATCATTGCCATCATCGACGCCTGCTTCGAGGGGGTCACGAAGTGAACGCCTTCTCGCCTGAGATCGTGGCCTTCTGCTGCAACTGGTGCTCCTACGCCGGGGCGGACCTGGCGGGAGTGAGCAGGTTCCAGTACCCGCCCACGGCCAGGATCATAAGGGTGATGTGCAGCGGCAGGCTGGAGCCGGAGTTCATCCTCCGGGCGTTCGAGCTCGGGGCGGACGGCGTCCTGATCGCCGGATGCCATCTTGGGGAATGCCATTACATCAGCGGCAACGAGCGCGCCAAGGAGAGGGTCGCCAGGACCCAGGAGCTCCTCGATGTCCTGGGGGTGGACCGCAAGCGCCTCAGGCTGGAGTGGATCTCGGCGTCCGAGGGCATCAAGTTCGCCAAGACCATGGAGGAATTCACCAATCTGCTCATCGAGCTGGGCCCCAGCCCTTTGAAGGGAGGGGTCCAATGACCCGGATCAAGGAGATAATCGAGGAGACCGGTGCGTTCGACTGCGTGGAGTGCGGCAAGTGCACCAGCCTTTGCCCGGTGGCCAAGAGGAACTCCAACTTCGCCCCGAGGCTGATCGTGGTCAAGGCGCAGGAGGGCATGGAGGAGGAGATCAAGACGGACAAGGACCTCTGGTCCTGCCTCACCTGCGAGATATGCAACGACATGTGCCCGTACGAGGTGGACTTCAGCGGGTTCATCCAGAGGATGAGGGGCGAGGCCAAGGAAAGCGGCAACCTCCCCGTGATATCCCAGGCCGGGGCCATCCACACCATGGAGCGCATGACCGGGATGGGACAGAAGCAGAACCGCCTCGCCTGGCTGACGCCCGACCTCAAGGTCAAGAGGGACAAAGGGGACGTGTACTACTTCACCGGCTGCGTTTACCAGCTCGGCATTATCTACAACGACAGAGCCCCGGAGCTCAAGCAGATACCGGGCAACGTGGTCCGGATACTCAACGCCGCCGGCATCGAGCCGGTGGTGAGCGACAAGGAGGTATGCTGCGGCCACGACCTGCTCTGGTCCGGGGATGAGGAGGGCTTCGAGCGGCTGATGGACCAGAACATCAAGAGCATCAAGGAGACGGGGGCCAAGACCGTGGTGTTCGCCTGCGCCGAGGGCTTCCGCACCTTCGACATCGACTACAAGGACTTCATCGGGAACCTGGGCTTCGAGGTCAAGCACATCTCCGAGTACCTGATGGACCTGGTGGACCAGGGCAAGCTGGAGTTCGGCCCTGACGGCTCCAAGGTAACCTACCACGACTCCTGCAGGCTGGGGAGGCACATGGGGCTGTACGACGAGCCGAGGGACCTGATAAAGGCCACCGGCGCCGAGCTGGTGGAGATGGCCAGCATCAAAGAGAAGGCCATTTGCTGCGGGGTCAGCGCCTTCGTCAACTGCGGGGAGGTCTCCAAGAAGATGCAGGTGGACAGGATGCTCGAGGCCAAGCAGACCGGAGCGAGCGCCATGCTCAGCTTCTGCCCCAAGTGCGTGATCCACTACAACTGCCTGCTCTCCTCCGAGAAGAAGCCCCCGGAGATTGAGGGGATGAACCTCAAGGTGAGGGAGGCAAGCAACTACATCGCCGAGAAGCTCAAAGGGGCCGGCGGGAGCAGCTAAACGATTGATTTTTTCCTCCCTTTCCACCATCCTCCAGACAGCCTGAAGGGAATAGAGAAAGGTTCATAAGGGGTGGGCGGATGGTGAGAAATCAGCATATGTCAAGAAGAATTGAGAAATTTGAAATAAGCGTTCACGATTGTACCACGTTAACCGCCGCTGTTAGAGAGGGAGGAGAAGTTGATGGAAGAAGCGATTGATAGCAAGGACAAAAGGTTGCTGATGATCGAGCTCTCCTGCAAGGATCACAAGTGCAATCCATGCACGTATCCCGACTGCCAAAGATACGTGAAGCTAACCCAGAAGCCCAAGTTCAACGTCAAGAGGTTCGAGGTGGAGAACCCCTCGATGAAGGACGACGAGCGGCAATGGATCATGCTGGTGGAGCTCTCCTGCAAGGACAAGAAGTGCAACCCCTGCACCTATCCCAACTGCCAGAGGTTCAAGAGAGAGGTAAAGGGGAAAAAGATGTTCAAGGTGCGGTCCACCGAGATCAGAGAGAAC
>DATIXC010000097.1:0-2548 GCA_035518995.1 Methanomassiliicoccales archaeon
CGTGCCCATAAAATAATTACGTTACCTGCTGAGTCTCGCCCGTATTCCTGACTTCCTGATGCCTGAAACAATCCACCACGTGATCGTTGACCATGCCCACGGCCTGCATGAAGGCGTAGCACACCGTAGGCCCGACGAACATGAAGCCCCTCTCCCGCAGGGCGGCGCTCATTTCTTCCGATTCAGGCGTGGCGCTCGGGACCTCTTTGAACGAGGCATGATGGTTATGGATCGTCCTCCCACCAACGAAGCCCCAGATGTAGGAGTCGAAGCTGCCGAGCTCCATCTGCACCTCCAAGATGCGCTGGGCGTTGTTCACCGCGGCCTCTATCTTCCTTCTGTTGCGTACGATGCCCTCGTCTCTCAACAGCGACTCCACCTTACCCCCGTCGAACCTGGCGACCTTGCTGGGCTCGAAGCCCTCGAAGGCATCACGGAACGCCTCTCGCTTGCGCAAGATTGTGAGCCAGCTCAGGCCCGCCTGCATGCAATCGAGGGTAAGCTTCTCGTACAGCTGGGCGTCGTCGTGCACGGGCACGCCCCATTCGTCATCGTGATAGGCGATCATCAGCTCGTCATCCCCCCAGGGGCAGCGCTTCTTCGTCCGGGGCATGCTGACTGGATTGAGCACGGATGGCAATAATCCATCGCCTCAATGAGGATAGAATAGAAAGCGAAGAAAAAACCGGATGAGAACGCGGCCTCCGATGTATCCCTATCGATAATGAAAAATTTGGGCGTTTTTTGCCCTTTTTTAGGGTATCTGGATATTATAAAAAAAACTCGTATCAAAAGTGATTCTCAACTCTGATACATTATATATCGAAAACCGGGCTCAATGGAACTAAGTGAGGGACTCAGAGATGCAAGCCCTGGAAACATCAAGCCTCTTGACCGAAGAGTACTCCATCAAGGTTCTGGTCGCTCTGATGGGACTGCCGAAGAGCGTGAACGAGCTGAGCGAGAAGCTCGGCATCCCCATCGCCGCCTGCTACCGGAGGATAAGGTCCTTGGAGAAGGCCGGCCTGCTCTATTGCGTGGAGCGCGGCCTGACCCAGAAGGGCAAGCGCGTATGCCTCTACAAGGCGAGGATCCGGAACGGCATGATCCTGCTGGAGAAGAACAAGGTCAGGGTCAGGCTGGACATGATCGATGGCAGCATAGAGAACTACGACTACGATGCCATGGCGCCTCAGAACGCCACCAACGCCTGAACATAAACTACTCAAGATCAAACTCTCGCCCCCCCGCGGGCTTGGCCTGGTCATGAATCATGGACCAAGCCCGAAACTTTCTTTATTTCTTACATGGAAGGCCAGCGTGCCGCCACTAGTCGAGTTTAAGTAGCCATTGGTCATTGCGTGTTTAGATTGTCACAGGTGAGCAAGTGACACTGCGATTGGCCGTGCCGAACAAAGGGAGGCTGAGCGAGCGCTCGGTCCAGATTCTGAAGCAGGCAGGCCTGGAGATCGAGGATTCAGACGACCGTAAGCTCTTCGCAACGGTGAAGAAGCGCGACTTCGCGGTCATGTTCGTCAGGGCCTCGGACATCGTCAACTTCGTCTCGAAGGGAGCGGTGGACGTGGGCATCACTGGCAAGGACCTCGTGCTCGAGGCCGGGTTGGACGTCAAGACCGTCTACGACCTGAACTTCGGCCATTGCAGGCTCTCCGTCGCCGCTCCCGAGTCCTCCGGTATCGAGGAGGTGAAGGACATCAAGGACGGTTCCGTGGTGGCCACCTCCTTCCCCAACCTCACGAGGAAGTACTTCGCCAAGGCCGGGAAGAGGATCGAGGTCACCACCATCTCAGGGGCGGCGGAGGTCACCCCGCACATCGGCGTGGCGGACCTCATCGTCGACCTGGTAAGCTCGGGCTCGACCCTCAAGGTCAACCACCTGAAGGAGGTCGCGGTCATCGCCCGCTCCAACGCCGTGGTCATCGTCAACGAGGACTCCTACAGGAAGAAGAGGGAGGATATCGACGAGCTGGTGGCGGCCATCGAGAGCGTGGAGAACGCGGCCAACAAGAAGTACCTCATGGCCGATGTCCCGGTCAAGTCCTTGGACGCGGTGCGCAGGTACCTCCCTGGAATCGCCGGGCCCACGGTCATGAACATCGCTGGGCGGGACGACGTGGTGGCGGTGCATGTGGTCATCGACAAGGACAAGGCGTACGACGCCATCACCAAGCTGAAGAAGCTGGGCGCGACCGGGATACTGATCGTTCCCATAGACCGCATGGTTCCATAGGTGAGGCCATGAAGCTAGAGTGGCAGAGATCCACCGTCCGGGACATTCCCCTGTACTACAACCCCAAGGTCTCGGGCCTGCGCATGGACACGTCCACCAACCCCTTGGGAGCGAACCCCGCGGCCAAGGAGGCCCTGAAGGAATGCCTGGAGATGGACCTGAACCAGTATCCCTCCCCTTACTCGGACAAGCTCAGGGACTCCCTGGGCGAGCTCTACTCGCTCCCTCCCCAGGACTTCGTGGTGGGCAACGGCTCGGACGAACTGCTGGACATCATATTCAAGAGCTTCCTGGAGC
>DATIXC010000098.1:0-14425 GCA_035518995.1 Methanomassiliicoccales archaeon
ACTATCTTGGTCCAGATGCCAATGGACATGGCCAGCACGCTCGCCCTCCATCTGCTCATCACGGCCAGGACGATGGAGAGGACCAGTATCCAGATGACGATGGGCTCGTCCTGGATGCCGAGCACGGTCTCTATCGCTCCCACGGGAACGAAGATGAACAGCACGGCGGCCACGTACGCCAACCGGTCCTCGAATCGCCTGAGGCCCAGGTACAACGTCAGGGAGGTGAGCATGACGAACAGGGAGAACCATACCTGGTAGGCGAGATATCCGCCGTTGGCGAGCTGCGCCGGGAGCATGAAATAGACTATTAGTGGAGGGCTCTCGCAAGGCACGTCGCGGTACAGCCATTGTCCATCCAGTATGCTCTGGGTCCGGTAGCGATAATAGGAGATGTCCGTAACCGGGCCGATGGTGGTGTTGATGACGCCCCTCGCATAAAGGGTATCGATGGCGATCAGCGTCCCGTAGAAAACGGCCCAGATTATGATGATATAATATGCGCGCCGCTCTTTGCGCAGCGAATCTATCAACGATTTGTGAGCCCGTGGACCGCTCTCCGGCATTCGCACTGGATTCGCAGCAGCGTTATTTCAACCTTTCATAAAAAAAGAGGGGGGCGGGGGACCGCCCAATGGGGGGAATGATTAGGGTTTACGCCTGAGAATTAGGAATCCAGCGGTGGCCACCAAGGCTATGGCGCCGACCACGGCCACGAGCCCCATCACGCTAAGCAGCGAGTCCATCGCCCCTAGGCTGCTCACGCTCAGCTGGTGCACGGAGAAGCTCGGCACATAGACAAGGAACTGGCTCACGCCATTGGAATCGATCAAGCAGTAGAGGGCATCGGAGGACTGCGATCCGCTGGCGTAAAGGACATCGAGAGGGTTGGTCGTGGACTTGATGGGAACGCCGTCGAGCTCGAGGCTGAGCTCGCCTTTCTGGCTGTCGAAGGTGCCATCGTCGACGTTCAATATGACCACCTTGCCCAGGTGCTCTTGGTCCTCCACCTGGAGCTGGATGCGGTCCTGCTTCGCGCTCACAAGCTGGATGTGGAACTGGTCCCGGTACTCCATCGTGTCATAGCTGGTCACGCCGTTCCTCTGGACCAAGGAGATCTCCCCAGCGACGCGGCCCTCGGAGATCGCCTGAAGGATGGCGTCATCGTTCATCTGGTGATGCGAGAACACGGGCTTCGCCCGGAACATCACATGGTCGTCCGAGATTGTCACGTTGACGTACGTGCCCTCGTTCGTGGAATCGATCGTGATGTTCCCCTTGTCCGTGGCGATCACTCCATAGGCACCATTTCCGGTTATGGCCACAGCCACGGACAGATCGCCCCCGGTCCCTACGATCTTCACGTCGTCATTGAGGTCATGGGTGCCTGTCTCGTTGCGATCCCGCTCGTAATTCCCCTCGCGCACCTCATGCGAAAGGGGAAGGGCGCTCATTCCCGAGGCGAGAAGGAATGAGACCGTGGTGTTCATCCCGTTCGAAACCACGTGGAACATGCCGGTGGGATTGTCATGGATGATGGCCTGGACCGATTCGTTACGGACGAGCATGACCGAGCCGTGGACTTTAACGTCCGATGGCTCGAACCCGAGGATGTGGATGGAGTCGAAGAAGGTGACCGCGCCCGAGCTGTTTCTGAGAGCGTAGTCGGTCACGTTGCCCGAGCTTTCGTCGAAGCCGAACATGACGAAATTGCCGTCCACGACCCCATCCATTGAGTTGAAGTGGCCGAAGAAGTTCTTGGTGAGACCTTCTTCCCTCGCTCCATCACCTTGACCATTGCCGTTCTCGTCGTCGTTGGAATCAGAGCTGTCCTTCCATTGCGCTTGACGATCTGACCCATCCCCTCCGATGTGGGGTGCCTGATGGCCGTTCGAAGTGGCGAGGACCGCTGTCGGGGCCGAGGCAAGGAGGACCACGGCAAAGCCGATGGCTAGAAGCTTGATGGAAACGCTCTTCAATCTCAATTTCGCCCCTAGGACTGTTACCTGTTCGACTGATAAATGCGCTTTATGGTGCAAGCCTCGAACCTCATAGCTCATATTTCCAACCGCGCGGCTCGGGCATTTCTCCGCGAGTTTTGTGGATTTGGAAATGGCATCCTTTAAGAGCGATAACGGGGAATCATCCATTGTGAACCCGACCCCCGTGGACCTGTTCCTGCGCGCCTGTCTTGCTGGCTTCTCCCTGATACTCCTGATAGTTTCCGTGGCCGCGGCCAGGAGGACGAAGGACACACGCCTGACCTTGGTGGCAGTTGCCTTCCTGGTCATGGCCATTATTTCGTGGCTGGTGCTGCTCTCGAGCTTCCTTGAATGGACGGCGTTCGAGATGAGCGCTTGGCTGGTGCTGCTGGAGCTGGTGTCCTTGGTTCTCCTCTACCTGGCCATACTGAAGAGATGAAGGGTGATGGACGAAGCCCTCAACCTGGAGAACCGGCGCAAGATATACCGATACGTGTCCAAGCATCCAGGCGCGTACCTCCGGGAGATGGAGCGAGAGCTCGGCCTCCAGACCGGCGTGCTCTCCTATCATCTGGACTATATGGAACGGAGGCAGATACTCCGGGCTCAGGACGATGGCTACCGGAAGCGCTACTTCGCAGCCGACCGCTTCCATCTACGGGACCGCAAGACCATCTCCGTCCTGATGCAGCCCGCCCCCCGGAAGATCCTCATCTTCATCCTGATCAACGGCCCATCGACATTTAATCAGCTCCTAAAGGAGATGAGCTGCGCCAAGTCGACGCTGTCCTACCATCTAGGTCGGATGGTGCATCGCGAGATACTCACTGCGGAGAAGAGGGAAAAGGAGTCGTGGTACAGCATCAAGGATCCAGACGCCACCGCTGACCTGCTCATCGCCCTGAGGGAGAGCCTGGAATGCGATAGCGTGGACCGCTTCGTGCAGATATGGGAAAATCTATCCAGGAAATAGGCGCCAAGGCGATTTCAGGCTTGGAGCATACATTTTAATGGAAAAAATTATAAAAAATATATGCGTGTCATTCATAATCATTCATTACGAAAATAATTATGCAATGACCTTGGGCTTTTTGAGGCTATAGTAAGATGTCGTCGCCCCTGATGGATCTGGCTTCGATTCCGCCCACCTGACAACATATAAATAGGCTTGCGGGGATACGCCATGCCATGTCAAGCCCTGCAGCCTACCAGGTCTCTTCTGGCGTTGTTAGCTTGCAGGTTTTGGTTATCTGAGCAGGGGACACTTTCCTCAGGAAAGCAGTCCCCCTGGAGCGTTGTGAGATGAAACGACGGAGTGCCTTGGCATCGCCCCCTGCCTATCTGCTAGGCGCAGCCATGGGCCTCACGGATCAATTCATCCAAGAACGTCATCGGAGGGATATCTGATGGAAGTAATTTCGATGGTCGTCAACGACGAGTTCGGTGTGATGCAGAGGGTCATGGGCGTGTTCACGCGCAAGAAGATCAACGTGGACACCATCGTCGTCGGGCGATGCGAGATCGTCGGCAAGTCGCGGATCGTTCTTACCGTGAAGGACATGGAGATGGCAAACGTGGCCGTAGCGGACCTGGGGCGCCTTCACGACGTGGTCAACATCGAGGTGGTGGACACCACCCGGCACGAGGCGTACGCTCTCGTGGAGAACGGTGGGGGCACGGCCCGCTTGGTCGGTTCCTTGGCCGAGGTGGACAAGATAATCGAGGCCTCTAAGCCGGAGATATTCATCCGTGCGGTCAACGCGCTCTGAGGGGCAACCTTAATCCGATGGACTCGAAATCAAGGCACGAGAGGGCTTATCATGACGACGCAGAAGGTCTGGATGGATGGAAAGCTGGTGGACTACGACAAAGCGAACGTTCACATCATGACGCATTGCCTCCACTACGGAGGGGGCGTGTTCGAGGGCATGCGCCTCTACGAGACCGAGAAGGGGAGGGCGATCTTCCGGCTCAAGGAGCACATGCAGAGGTTCCTGGACTCGGCCAAGATCATGTCGCTGAAGATACCATACGGCCTGGAGGAGATCTGCGAAGCGACCAGGGAGGCCGTCCGGGCGAACAAGGGCGTCAAGGCGGATTACGTCAGACCCATCGCCTACTACGGGACCGGAACCTACGGCCTCAACCCGATCAAGCTGCCCACGAACATCGCCATCGCCGTGGTGTACATGGGCGTGTACCTGGGCGAGGAGCAGATGCGGAAGGGCGCCAAGCTCATCACCTCCTCGTGGGAGAAGCCCTCCAATCGGGCCTTGCCCGTGAACGCGAAGGTCTGCGGGCATTACGTCAACTCGGTGCTGGCTCGACTCGAGGCCGTCAACAAGGGGGCCGACGAGGCGCTCATGCTCAACTCCGAGGGCAACGTGGCCGAGGGCACGGGCGAGAACATATTCATGGTGCGCAAGGGCAAAATCTACACGACGCCGATCTCTGCGGGCATACTGGAAGGGATAACCCGGGACTCCGTGCTGGTGATAGCGGATGACCTTGGCATGCCAGTGACCGAGAGGGACATCACCCGCGGGGAGCTGTTCATCGCTGACGAGGTGTTCATGACCGGGAGCGCTGCCGAGGTCCAGCCGATTTACTCCATCGACGGGATCGTGATCGGTCAAGGCAAGCCAGGTCCCATCACGCTGAAGCTGCAGAAGATCTTCGCGGACGCCGCCAGGGGTAAGGACCCGAAGTACAAGCGCTGGCTGGACTTCGTTTGAAACCTCTTCCTTTCCACTGCTTCAGGTCACCTGCCTGAGGCGTCCCCGATCCTCCTGAACAGCCTGTTCTCCTCCTCCCTCTCCAGGATGTAGAATTCGCCGTCCACCAGGATCTCCAGGTCGGACACGATGATGTTCTTCCCCCTGACCTTCTCCTCCAGCCAGGCTTTGAACACCTTCTCGATGGCGACCGGTGTCACCTTCTCGTCCACGCGTCTCAGGAACGACTCGAACTCCGGCGGCGTCCTTCCATCCGCCTTGTCCACAAGCCAACGGATCTCCACCTTCATCGCATCGACCAGGGGAGGATTGGCAGGCGGTTGTTGAAAAAGATTTCCTCGAACCTTCAATAAAATGATCGAACAATTCTTTATCGCCAAGGGAGACTTGCAGGGGTTAAATAGCCTTGGCGTCACATATCAGAGACGCTGGTGCCACATGTACGAGATCAGGTTCCATGGGCGCGGCGGCCAAGGGGCTGTGATGGCGGCCCAGACCTTGGCCGAGGCGGCCGTCCTTCAGGGATATCATGCTCAGGCGTTCCCATATTTCGGGGCGGAGCGCAGGGGGGCCCCGGTCAAGGCCTTCACCCGCATCGACTCCAAGAGGATCAGCCTCAAGAGCCAGATCTACACGCCGGACATGCTGGTCGTCCTGGACAGCACCCTGCCGGACATCGAACCGATCGCGGAAGGGCTCAAGCCAGATGGCAAGGCGGTCATCAATACGAGCCTCCCTCCGGAGGAGTACGACCTGGGGGTTTCCGTGGAGTGCGTGACCGTTGATGCCACCACGATAGCATACGAGAAGCTCAAGGCCCCCATCGTGAACACTTCCATCCTGGGAGCCATCGCTAGGGCGGATGGGATCGTCTCGCTGGAATTGATCGTCCAGGCCATCAAGGACAAGTTCGGGGAGAAGCTGGGCGAGAGGGCTGGCTCCCTGAACGCCGAGGCGGCCAGGGCCGCCTACGATTCGGCGATCTCGGGGCGCTGCAAGGGAGAGCGCGCCCTGGTCCACAAGGCTACCTGGCTTCCTCCATGGGATGAGATACCGCCCGGGACGGCGCTGCCCGTGGCCAACATGGGCGAGGTCGTGGTCGGGCCCGGGAGCTCCTGGCAGAACCTGACGGGCACGTGGCGCACCCAGAGCCCCTACTACATGAAGGACAAGTGCATCCGCTGCCTGCGCTGCTGGTGGTCCTGCCCCGAAGGGACGATAAAGCGCCAGGCGGACGACTACGAGCGCTGGGACTACCGCTACTGCAAGGGCTGCGGGATATGCGCGAACGTCTGCCCCGTCTCGGCGATCGAGATGAGGAAGGGGGCGAGGGAATGGTAGTCAAGGTCATCTCGGCGGACCACGCCGTGGCCTGGGCCGTGAGGCTGGCCAGGGCGGAGGTCATCCCCGCCTTCCCCATCACCCCCCAGACCCTGATCATGGAGCTGATATCGGAGTTCATCAACGACGGGGAGTTCGATGCGGAATTCATTCCAGCAGAAAGCGAGCACTCGGTGATGAGCATCGCCGTCGGCGCCTCCGCCGGGGGAGTGCGCACCTTCACCGCGTCCGCCTCACAGGGGCTGGCTTACATGCACGAGATGCTGTACGCCGCCCCCCAGAACCGTTTGCCGGTGGTGATGGTCAACGTGAACCGCTCGTTGGGAGCCGCGACCGGCATCTGGCTCGAGCACAACGACTCGATGGCGGAGAGGGAGTCGGGCTGGATGCAGTGCTACGTCGAGGACAACCAGGAGGCTCTGGACATGGTGCTTCAGGCGTACAGGGTGGCGGAGGACATCGAGATCATGCTGCCGATGATGGTGTGCCTTGACGGTTTCGTGCTCTCCCACACCGTGGAGAGGGTGGAGATTCCGGAGCAGGGGGAGGTGGACTCCTTCCTTCCCAAGCTCAAGCCCCTGAACGTCCTGGACACCGAGAACCCCAAGGTCTTCAACCCCATCGTCCCCCCGGAATACGCCATGGAGATGCGCTACCAGGTGGACTTCGCCATGGACTCCGCGCGCGACCTGATCGGCCGGGTGGACAATGACTTCGGAAAGATGTTCGGGAGGTACTATGGCGGTTTGATCGAGGGCTACAGGATGGAAGGGGCTGAGACCGCCCTCATCTCGCTCGGAACCGCGACCACTACTGCGCGGGCCGTGGTGGAGGAGCTCCGCGCCCAGGGCAAGAAGGCGGGGCTGATCAAACTCCGATTCATGAGGCCCTTCCCAGAGAGGGAGCTGAGGCAGGCAACGAAGGGGCTGAGGGCGCTGGGCGTCTTCGACCGCTCCATAGCCATGAACCGGTACGGGCCAGTTTTCACCGAGGTGCGCGGCGCGCTTTCCGGGACCGGGATCCCCCTCACGGACCACATCGGTGGGCTAGGGGGACGGGACCTGACCATGGAGGACATGCGGGCGATCTTCTCGGTCATCGAGCGCAGCGCGGATGGGCCTTTGGACAGGGACGTCTTCTGGCCCGGACTGAGGGGGGAGCTGAGATGACCGAGGGCAGGGACATAACGAAGCTGACCATCAGGGACGTGCCCAACAAGGAGTTCTTCCTCTGGGGGCATGGGGCGTGCCCTGGCTGTGGGGTGGCGATCGCGGTCAAGAACCTCATGCGCATCCTCGGGCCGGAAACGATCGTCTACGTGCCCGCGTCCTGCCTGGTGGTGTTCGGGGCGCAGTACCCCATCTCGGCCTTCGATGTGCCGTACTTCTTCACCGCCTTCGAGAACACCGCGGCCGTGGCCACGGGCATCAAGGCGGCCATGCGGCGCAAGGGGAAGAAGGTCGCGGTGGTGGGCATGGCCGGGGACGGGGGCACGTTCGACATCGGCCTGCAATCCCTATCCGGAGCCCTGGATCGCAACGAGGACGTCATCTACGTCTGCCTGGACAACGAGGCGTACATGAACACCGGCATCCAGATGTCGGGGGCCACTCCCTTCGGCGCTTGGACCACCACCTCGCCCATCGGTAAGGTGATCAAGGGCAAGAGGCGGTTCAAGAAGGACATCGACCACATCGTGGCCGCTCACGGGCCTCCGTACCTCGCCACGCTCTCGATCGCCCACTTCAACGACTTCGTGCGCAAGGTGGAGAAGGCCAAGTCCATACAGGGATTCCGCTTCCTGCACGTGCTCACGCCCTGCGTTCCGGGCTGGAGGTCGGAGGCGGCCAGGTCCATGGAGATAGCCAAGCTGGCGGTGGAGACGGGCATGTGGACGCTGTTCGAGGCGGTCAACGGCGAGTCTAGCCTCACATACAAGCCCAACACGATGCTACCGGTCACCGACTACCTCAAGCTTCAAGGGAGGTTCGCGTCCATGACCGTGGATGACGTGAACGCCCTGCAACGCTGGCTGTGCATGAAATGGTGGGTCCATTACAAGGACCAGGTGGAGGCCCCGCCCTGCAGGATCTACGAGACGGAGAGGCCCATGGCCCATGACGGCGACCCGTTGCATGGGGTCTGAGGGACCAGAAACATCGGTATTAACAATCTCAAAGGCAACTATTATATCGACGTCCAATAAATCATTCTTATCACCTTTTTGGGGGAGGACACGGGGACAAACCAGCCTGAGAGCGGAGCAAGGACCGCTTCTCAGGCGCAATATTCCGTTTTTGACAAGGATCATCAGTCTCTTGGAAGCTAGGCCTAGGCAGGGCTCCGTCAGACGCCGCCTCGCTTCCTTGTAGGCCCTGTCCACGACCCTCAGGCTATAGGACCGTCATAAGCGTCACCTGGAGTCCTTCCATCCCCGTCTTCGCAGCCTTCAAATAACCCCATTCGCTTGGAAGGGGCGAATGAGCGAGATAGAGCAGAGCATCCGCCAGTTCGCGCTGCAGAACGCCGTCCTCCACGAAGGAAGGGCGGAAGCGAAGAACGTGATCAACAAGGTCATCGGCAAGCACCCCGACGTCAAGAGGGAGATGGGGAAGTGGGTGCCCTTAATCAACCAGATCGTGGCCATGGTCAACTCCATGGACCAGATCGCCCAGCGCTCCGAGCTCGAGTGCCTGGCCCCCGAGCTCCTGGCCAAGAAGGAGGCGCCCTCGGAGCCCAAGCTGCGTCCGCTCGACGTCAAGGAGGGCCAGCAGGTCGTGATGCGCCTCGCGCCCTTCCCCTCAGGCGCTCCCCACATCGGCAACCTCCGCTCCTTCATCCTCAACGACGAGTACGTCAAACGCTACAACGGCAAGCTCCTCCTCATCTTCGATGACACCATCGGCAGCGACGAGAAGGCCGTCCTGGTCGAATCCTACGACCTGATCAAGGATGCCATGCTCTGGCTCGGCATCGAGTTCCATGGGACCTACTATAAATCGGACCGCGTCGACCTCTACTACGAATGGGGCCAAAGGCTGATCGAGGCCGGGTCCGCCTATGCCTGCTTCTGCGACCCCGAGACCTTGAGGAGGAACAGGGAGCAGGGCTTCGAATGCGAGCACCGTTCCAATCCCGTTGAGGAGCAGATGCGCGTCTGGAAGGGCATGCTCAAGGGAGAGTATCGCGAAGGAGAGGTGGTGATCCGCATCAAGACGGACATGAAGCACAAGAACCCGGCCTTCCGGGACCGCGTCCTCTTCCGCATCTCGGAGAAGGAGCATCCGCGGGTCGGGAGAAAGTACCATGTATGGCCCCTTCTTGAGATGACCTGGGCCACTGACGACTACATGCTGGGGATGACGCATGTGATCCGGGGCAAGGACCTGATGATAGAGGACGAGATGGAGAGCCTCATCTGGCAGAAGCTCGGCCTGACGCCGGCGACCCAGTTCCTGCACTTCGGGATGCTGCGCGTGGAGGACGCCAAGATCTCCAAGTCCAAGGCCTACAAGGAAGTGACCTCCGGCGAGTACATCGGATGGGAGGACCCGAGGACCTGGAGCGTGCAGTCGCTCCGGGCCAGGGGGTTCGTCCCCGAGGCCATACGCCGCTTCATCCTCGACATGGGCATGTCCCTCTCGGACATAACCACCCCTGCGGAGAACATGTACGCCTACAACCGCTCCATCGTCGACCCCAGGGCGCCCAGGTCCACTTTCCTCGAGGGACCGATCGAGATTGCCATAACCGGCCTGCCCTCTGGCATCCGAGAGGTCAGGATGCCGGTGCATCCCGAGCATCCCGAGATGGGGACGAGGCTGCTGAGCGCCTCCGACCGCGTCCTGATGGCCAAGAAGGACCACGAGGCGTTCCAGGGCAAGGAGGTCCGCCTCAAGGACTTCTGCAACGTCGTCCTGGAGGGAAGGAGCGCGAGGTTCGCCTCCATGGATAATAAGGACCTGCCGCGCCTCACATGGCTGAATGCCGTCGACGGCGGCCTCGTGTCGGTCAAGGTCATGATGGAGGACGGCGAGATGGTCGAGGGCATGGGCGAGCCCAACCTGAGGGACATGTCCATTCCCACGGTGGTCCAGTTCGAGCGCTTCGGCTTCGCCTCCTTGAGCAAGAGGGACGCCTACGGCAACATCATGGCGTTCTTCACGCACAAATGATGCGAGAGGACGTACCAAGCACCAGGTCGGTCGAGGTCCCGATGAGAGAGCGCACAAGACTCGGCATCCCGGTAGTTATCGAGATGCCAGATTTCCAGAGCACCGTCGACCTGGCCCTCAGCCTCGAGGTCGATTTCATCGAGCTGAACATGAACATGCCGGAGTTCTGCCCCGAGTCGCTCCCCGCCAGAACGATCAGGGAGTGCCGTGAGCGGACCGGCCTGGACTTCACCATCCACATGCCCGACGACACCGACCTAGCCTCCTTCCACCACCCAATCCGGGAAGGACATGTCGCCCGGTTCGGGGAAACGGCGCGCTGGGCCGCGGAGGCCGGCGCCAAGCTGATCAACCTGCATCTCAGCCCCGGCATCTACTTCACGCTGCCGGACAAGAAGGTCTGGATCTACGGGAACTACTACGACAAGTTCATCGGCAACCTGCGCGAGGCCTACGGCAAGGTCATCCGCTACGCGAAGAATTTCAACGTCAAGGTCTGCACGGAGAACGTCACGAACTTCAACATACCTTTCGTGGCGAGGGCGGTCGACGACCTATGCCTGATGGACGATTTCTATCTCACCTGGGACGTCGGCCACGACGCCCGTGCCGGCTACAAGGAGGGAGAGGTCCTGATGCGGCATGCCGAGCGGGTCCGGCACATGCATCTGCACGATTACAACGGCATCTCGGACCACCAGGTGCCAGGAACGGGGGAGATAGACATCGCCGCGCGCCTCCGATTCGCGGAGGAGAGGGGCATAAGCGTCCTGGTGGAAACGAAAACGGTCCGCTCCCTGAGGGAGTCAGTCGAGGTCGTCAAGGCCATGCTAGCCGATTGGCACAATTGAAATAATCCTCTCGCGTTCAAGTACGAGGTATCCGCCTTGCCCTTAGACCTGACACAGCGCTACGTCAACAAGCTCGCCCAGCGTGTCGCGGACAGCGTTTCCTTCGAGAAGGTGACGCGCATCGAGGACGTCATTCCAGAGGGCATCGGGCGGACCGCCATCAACGTCCGCATACCCTTCTGCGCGTTCAAATGCACGTACTGCGCCCTCCCTGGCCAATCCTACGACGAGAGGCAGGCCAACATATTCCTGGCCGCGGTCCAGGAGGAACTGCGGCTGTACTCATATTACCTGAAGAAGCCCAGGATCGACAGGCTCTACATCTCGGGCGGTACGCCTTCCCTGATGCACGAGAAGCTCGAGTTCCTCGGCCAATTGGTCGAGGAGAGCTTCAACAAGCCGCCAGTGATCGCCATGGAGGCCTCGCCGGCCGACCTCACCCCCGAGGTACTCGAGAATTTGCGCAAGGCCGGGATTTCGCAGATCAGCATCGGAGTGCAGACCTTCGACGAGCAGGTGCTGCGCAAGCAGCTCGGGAGGAACATAACCAAGGACAAGATGGTCGAGGTGTTGCGCCAGGTGATGTCCGCCGGGTTCGATTACGTGAACATCGACCTCATGTTCTCCATGCCTGGACAGACCAAGGAGACCCTCGCCAAGGACCTGGAGATTGCCGCCGACTTGGGGGTGCACGGCGTCTCCACCTATCCATTGATGCTCCTGGAGTATACGCAGATGACCAAGAAGGTGCGCCGCGACAACGCCTCCAAGGGCAACGAAATTGCGCTCCAGGACCCCATCCAGGAGAAGGAGCAGTACCAGCAGATATTGGACTCGTTAAGGCCCCACGGCTACAAGATGAGGGCCATCTGGTCCTTCAGCAAGAAGCCAGAGGCGTACGAGGGGCCGTACGAGCACTCCCAGTTCGTGGGCATCGGGCCAAGGGCCTGGGGCATGCTGGGCAGCTCCCTCACCTTGAATACCAGCAACATCTTCGACTATCTAGCCAGGTTGGAAGAGGGGTTCCTGCCGCTCTATGCATACTCGCCGATCCGGGCGCACGCCACTGGGAGCTTCGCCCGTTGCCTCTATAGGGGCTCTATTTCCAAGGCCGAGGTTAGGGAGCTGGCAGAGGAAGACTCGAAGATTTCCAGGTACGTCCATCTGATGAGGCTCCTTGGCCTGGTCAGGGACGAGGGCGAGCATCTCGTGCTCACCGACAAGGCACTGGCGCTCGGCAGCTCGGCCACCAAGAGGATCGCTATGGCCACCCTGGAGAAGACCAATGCCATGATCCGCGAGTCCGCGGCCTCGGCCAAGGAGGAGGGCCAGGAGCCGATGGCGCAGCAGGAGTTCGTGGCCCTCTCCTGAAGAAGCAGGCCGTCGCCACTCGACAAACCTTTTATACGACCATCCCTTTGGGACCGGTGCTCTTCTGAGCCGATGAATGATGACGATGTTCATCGAACATCTGAAGGAGGTATGGATTTGGCAAAGGCAATATACGTGCGCTTCGAGATGCCGAAGGAGCTTCAAGACAAGGCTTACGAGATCATCGAGACCGCTCGGGACACTGGCCGCGTGAAGAAGGGGACCAATGAGGTCACCAAGCTCGTCGAGCGCGGCGAGACCTCGTTCGTGGTCATGGCCGAGGACGTCCAGCCCCCAGAGATACTGGCCCACATGCCGCTTCTCTGCGAGGAGAGGAACATTCCCTACGCATATGTGGCGTCCAAGGCGGAGCTGGGAAACGCCTGCGGGCTCTCCAAGCCGACCGCGTCCGTCGCGGTGGTCGAGGCCGGGAAGGCCAAGCCCCTGATCGACTCATTGGCCGAGCAGGTCAAGAAGCTGAAGAAGTAAAAGGGTGGCTTGAATGGCTGAGGGAGACGATAGCATACCCTGCGAGGTGGTCGAGATCATCGGTCGCACTGGAATGACCGGCGAGGCCACCCAGGTCAAGGTACGCGTCCTCGAGGGCCGGGACAAGGGGCGCATCATCACGCGCAACATCATGGGCCCGGTGAGGATGGGCGACATCCTGATGCTGAGAGAGACCTCCCGCGAGGCCAGGAAGCTGGCCCTCCGCTGATCTACCAAGGAGGAGATTCACTATGGTCGAGCTTAGAGTCTGCTCGTTCTGCGGCAATGAGATCGAGCCCGGGACTGGCACAATGTTCGTCAAGAAGGACGGGACCGTCTACCTTTTCTGCACCAATAAGTGCTCCAAGAACATGATTGACATGGGACGGGTCCCGCGCACCATCACCTGGACGAGGGCGTACGCCCGTGAGAAGGAGGTGCGCATGCATGCACCGGAGGCGGGAGCTGGCAAGGCGGCCCGAGCGGCCAAGAAGGCGGCCGCCGAGGCGGAGCCGAAGTACACCGAGGCCCCGGCCGAGCCCGCGCCCGAGGCCCCAAAGGAGGAGCCTAAGCCAGAGGCGACCCCCGCACCGGAGCCTACGCCTGCGCCCGAGCCCGCGCCCGAGGCTAAGGCGGAGAAGCCAGCCAAGGCCAAGAGGGCCAAGGCCAAGAAGGAGTGACGGCCGTGATCGAGCGCACCTACGTGATGCTCAAGCCGGACGCGGTGCAGCGCGGCCTCATGGGGGAGATCGTGCAGCGCCTCGAGGCCAAGGGGCTGAGGCCTATCGCCATGAAGTTCATGCGCATCCCCAGGGAGCTGGCGGAGCGCCACTACGGCGAGCACAAGGGGAAGAGCTTCTTCCCCGGCCTCATCGATTACATCACCTCCGGCCCGGTCCTATGCATGGTCTGGGAGGGGGAGAACGCCGTCGCATCGGTCCGCGCCCTGATGGGCAAGACCAACCCCCAGGAGGCGGCATTGGGCACCATCCGCGGGGACTTGGCCCAGCAGACCGGCCGCAACCTGGTTCACGGCTCCGACTCGGTCGAGAGCGCCAAGCGCGAGATCCAGCTCTTCTTCAACGAGTATGAGCTGGTGGAATGGAAGCGCAGCGTCGACGCCTGGCTCTTCGAGTGAGCATAAACCCTTCGCGATCTCTTATTCCCTCGGCGATCAGCCAAGGCATTGCTTTTTTGCCTCATCAATGACTATTATGTTAGGGTCCGAATGAGAAGGTCGATGCTCTGGTTGGTGGCCATATTAGCCGTTTGCTGCTTGACCGCATGTTCCTCATCGGTAGTCAGCGCGCAATGGCCTATAGCCGGTCGTGACCTGGGCAGAAGAGGTTTGAGCCCCTCCCCTGCCGCCGATGGTCCGGGCGTGGTCTGGCAGGTTAGAATGACCGCCAGTTATGGCCGCGAGATATTGATAGGGGAGGATGGAACCGTTTTCACGAATTTAGGGACTGTGGTTTCCGCAT
>DATIXC010000099.1:0-5873 GCA_035518995.1 Methanomassiliicoccales archaeon
CTGTCCTGACAGCATTCGTTTCTATTGATTATTATAAAAAGAAAGGAAAGGGTTTACAGCTCAAGAAGCGCAGGAAATGCCGTTATTGACTTGAAAATTCGACTTACTGGATGGTCTCCGGTTCAAATCCGGGCAGACCCACCACTCATCTTATCTGCCGTGTCGATGAAAGCCTCGGGCCGCTTGTTGTTCGCGCTTCTGTTCAAATCGAGACCTCGTCTCCCCTGGTGATTCGGACGTCTCTTCAGACGTATCCTCACTTCTCGTTCTTCAGCTGCTCCCTCGCCGCCCTGATGTCCTTCAACTGCTCCTCCTTGACCTTGGGGCATCTCAGCTCGAGCGAGTTTATCTTGGCGGCTACGATGTCGGCGATCAGCGCCCTTGCGGCCCATTTGTAATCGGCGGGGATGGTGTACCATGGGGCTACCTTGGTGCTGGTGCGGCTCAACATGGCCTCGTACGTCTTTGATTGTAATCGTCCCAGATCCTCTCTCCTCAGGTCCGCCGCCGAGGACTTCCAGTACTTGTCATCGTTCTCCAGTCGATCCAAGAGGCGCTTCTTCTGCTCCTCCTTTGAGGTGTTTAGGAATAACTTGAGGATCAATGTGCCGTTCTGGCGCAGGTGCCTCTCGAAGGCGTTTATGTCGCTGTAACGACACTCCCAGAACTTGGCACCTCTCTTGCCTGGGGGAAGGCGCTGATCCTCCAGTATCTCTGGATGTACCCTTACGACCAGAACGTCCTCTAGTAGGACCGGTTGGAGATGCCGATCTCCCCCTTTGAGGGAAGAGCTTTGGAATAGCGCCAGAGGAAGTTGTGCCCGAACTCCTCCGACGTCGGCACCTTGAAGCCTTGGACCCGGCAGCCTTGTGGGTCAATGCCGGACATCACGTGGCGGATGGTGCCGTCCTTCCCGGCGGCGTCGAGCCCCTGGAGGATGATAAGGACGGAATGGTTGCCACTGGCCCGGAGCAGCTCTTGGGCGGATGCGAGCGCTTTGCGTCCATCTTCTAGCAGCTTGGCGGCGGCCTCCTTGACCGCTTCCTCTCCCGCGTCCATGATCTCTTCGTTCTTCGCCCAGCCGGTCTCGAAATCGGCCAATTTGACCTTGGCCCCTTCCTTCACCATCAATTTTTTAAGCAGCTTCTTCTTGATCGTCGACTCCCACCATTTCATCTCCGCTTCTTGGAATGGATCGGCTCCATGTCGACCGCATAAGGCACGAGCACCAGCTCCTTCGCCGTCTGCTTGAGGATCCTCTTCTCCACCTTACTGATCTCCTCCCCTGGGAGACCGATATTGGCCAGTTCTTCGTCCCTCACCGCGAGGGCCGTCACTTCCCCTATGTTTAAGATCCAGAGCTTGAACTCCCTGGCCTCCTTCTCCTCGGCTTTGGCCAGAATCTTGCCCATCCTGTTGAGCTCCTTCATGAAACCTTCGATGACGATGTCCCTTTGCTGGAAGAGCGTCTTGGCGTCGATGCGCACCTTGGCTTCCTTTTCGGCTTCCGGCAGAACGGCCATGATGAGCTCGTTCCCTGGGTAGTTAGCAGCCGTCCTCGCAAAGGCCTTCCTCAATACCCTCTGCTCCTTTCTGGCCCGGCGAGGCTTGTCCGATATGATGATGGCCTGGCCCACCATGACACCGGACTTCACCAGCAATTCCCACTCCTCGGGGGTGAACTTGTCCCGACTGGTCATGGAGTCGCCCCCTTAGCAGGCGCTGGTCCAGCCGTTGGCAATACCGAGGAGACCTTTCCCTTGTACTGGCTCATGAACAGGTCGTAGTAGAAGCCGCGCTTGCCCATGAGCTCCTCGTGCGTCCCCCTTTCCACGATCTCCCCTTCATTGATGACCAGTATCATGTTGGAGTCCTTGATGGTGCTGAGGCGGTGGGCGATCACGAAGCTGGTCTTGCCCTTTTGCAGCTCCTTGATGGCTTGCTGGATGAGTTTCTCCGTGCGGGTGTCGACGTTGCTGGTCGCCTCGTCCAAAATGAGCATCTTGGGATTGGCGACCATGGCCCGGGCGATTGTGAGCAGCTGTCGCTGGCCCTGGCTCAAGTTAGCTCCTCGGTCGGTGAGAACGGTATTATAACCTTGCGGGAGATGGCTGATGAACTCATCGCAATTCGCCTTCTTGGCTGCGGCAATGCACTCTTCGTCGGTGGCCCCCTCTCGGGCATACTTCAGATTGTTCATGACCGTGTCGGAGAATAGGAAGGCCTCCTGCAGCACCACTCCGATCTGGCTCCTCAGACTCTTTTGTGTCACATCATAGATGCTATGGCCGTCGATGGTGATGCTCCCCGAATCGATGTCGTAGTATCTGGTGAGGATGTTGATGATGGTGCTCTTGCCAGCGCCGGTCGGGCCGCAGAGACCGATGGCGTCTCCTGGCTTGGCGGTGAAGGTGTTCTTCTTCAATATCTTGCGTCCCTTCACATAGCTGAAGTCGACGTCCTGGAACACCACCTCTCCTTTGATCTCCGCCAGCTCTTCTGCCCCCGGCTTATCGAAGATGACCGGCTTCTCGTCCAGGAACTTGAAGATCCTGACCGCACCAGCCAATGCCTTGAGGACGTAATTATAATTGAAGAAGATGGTGATCAGCGGCAGGATCAGCATCACTGAGAGGTTGATGAAGGTGACCAGCACGCCGATATCCAGCTTGTCCTTCAGGAGCATGTTGGAGCCTACCAAGGACACGATGGCCACGCCGACGTACGCCGAGAGGGCAATCAGCGGCCCTATGAGCAGCCCGAGGCTCTGGGACTTCACGCCCACATTGCGGGTGTCCCTGCTGATGCCGTCCATGTCATCAACCCTCTTCTCCTGGTAGCGGTAGGCGATGACGGTCTTCGATCCCGCAAGGGTCTCCTCCTCGAACCCGCTCAGGTTCGCCAGGCCCTGCTGCATCAATTTGAACAGAGGATTGGCCAGACGGCCCATGCCCCATATGAGCGCCACGATGGCCGGGACTACCAGCAGAGCGACAAAGGCCATGGTGGGATTGAGTACGATCATGGCCACGGCGATGATGATCAGCAGGAATATGCCTAACAAGATACTGCCCAAAGGCCCCTGGAACAAGGCGGCGACGGCATCGATGTCGTTCGTCACTCCGCTCATCAGCTCCCCGATGGGCTGCCGGTCAAAGACGTTCAGGGACAGCTCCTGCGCATGGTCGAAGAGCTCCTTGCGCATTTTGAATAGCGCCTGTTGGGCCATATCGGCCAACCAACGATAGGCGATGTACAATGTGCCGAAGGCAGTGATGGCCAGCGCGACCATGAGGATGACCATGTCCTTTAGCTCTTGCAGCGTGCCCCCGGTGCTGATCAGGTTCACCGCCTGGCCGACCAGTATAGGCCCCATGATGAAGCAGAAGGTGCCTATGCCGAAGAGGACGATGGTGGCGATAAGCTTGGCCTTCTTGATGGCCAGGTAGCGAAGCAGGCGGCCCAAGGTGCCCCTCTTCTTGGTCGCGGCCGCTGGATCCCTGGCCTTGGTCATGCCACATCCTCCTGGCGCAAGCCACCGAGCTGTGAATTAAAAATCTCCTGGTAGAGCTCGCTCTCCTTCATCAAGGATTCGTGGTTGCCCATGGCCTTGATCTCCCCGTTTTCTAAAAGGACTATCTTGTTGGCCGTGAGAACGGTACTTATTCTCTGTGCGACAACAAAAGTGGTGGTTTCCCCCAGCACCTTCTTCATCTCCTCCTGGATGCGGCTCTCCGTGGCCACATCCACGGCGCTCGTGCTGTCGTCCAGGATGAGGACCTTGGGCATCGCGCAGATACCCCGGGCGATGCAAAGGCGTTGTCTTTGTCCACCCGAGAAGTTGGTCCCGCGGCGGGATACCCTGCGGTCGTAGCCCTCTGGGGTCGAGGTCAAGAATTTGTGGGCGTCGGCCGCCTTGGCTGCCACCTCCATCTCGTCGTCTGTGGCCTCGGGCTTACCCACCTTGATGTTCTCCCGCACGTCGCCGGAGAACAGAATAGATTCCTGCAATACGGGAACAACTATCTGACGTAGGATCTCCTGTGGAATGTCTTTGACGTCGATGTCATCTATTGTGATCTTGCCTGCCGTCACATCGTAGAATCGAGGAATGAGGTTGATCAGAGTCGACTTGCCGCACCCTGTGGACCCGAGGAAGGCCACCGTCTCGCCGGGCTCTGCCACAAAGCTTATGTTCTTGACAGTCTCAGGTTCGTCTCCGCTGCCGTACTTGAAGGCCACATTCTCGAACACCACGCGTCCCTTATGCTCGGCCGGGTCTATCGACTTCGGTGTGGCAGGGTCCTTGATATCCGGCTCCACTTTGAGAAGTTCGCGGATCCTTCCCGCTGAGATATCCGCTGATGAGAGCTGGGGCAGCAGAATCGAGAGGTTGAACATCTGGATAAGGATCATCAGAAGGTATTGGCTGAAAGCTACAAGAGCCCCAACCTTGCTCGGGTCGGTGAACGCTGCCTGTCCGCCCACCCATACGGCTATGGCCGTGGAAACGCCAATGATGGCAAACATGCTTGGTAGGATCCAGTACTGTGTCCTCATAGGAGCAAGCGCCGCCAGGCGGTACTCGTTGTTGGCCTTCTCATAGGATTTCTTCTCATGATCCTGCCTCATGAAGGCCTTGACCACCCTGACGCCGGAGAAGTTCTCCTGAAGCCGGTTGTTCGATGCGTCCAGCTTGTTCTGGCGCTCCTTGTACTGCTTCTGCAACCGCCGGGCCACCAGCCATAGCACCAACGCCATGAGCGGAATGACGATGAGGAATATCCAGGCCAGGTCAGGGCTGAACAACAGCACCGCGACCACCGCGATGACGATGGTGAACGGCGCAGCCAAGAGGAAGCGCATGGCCAATTGCACGGCCATGTTGATCTGGTAAATGTCGTTGTTCAACCGGCTCATCAATTCCCCGGTGGAGTGCTCATCATAATTCTTTACTGAATAGGTCTGGACCTTTTCGAAGGTCTTCCTGCGAAGGTAGTCGGCTGTGCCCTCAGAGAAGGCCACTGCCATCATGATGTTTATCGAGATGAATAGAGCATAGAGGAAGGCAAGCAACAGGATGGTGATGACCGAGCTGATGATCTGGTCTTCCCCCGCCGCACCAAGGAATACGCCATTGTTGATGAGGTTCTGGACCTCATATGGAATAAGGATGATTACCGTGCTACTAGCTAGCACGAATAGTTGTGAGATCAGGATGAATCGCCAGGATTTCTTGTACAAAACGAACAATCTCGCAATGTTGCCTAAAGCTACCAAATGATCCCTCCAGAACTCATGCCAAATACCTTGATTTAATGATGTCGTTCAAAGCGAATACCATCCCAGATGATGCGTTCGACCTCGAACAAGGCTTGAGTGTGGGTCATACCGCAATCGCTCAATAATTGCTCGTCACGGATCACAAGCGCCATCTGTCGAAATACATTCGCTAGGAACTTTGTGTTAATCGACCGGACCTCGCCTTCCTCGACAGCTTCGTTGAGCAGGTCTGCAAACCGATTGATAAAATTGTCGGATATCTTAGCATAAGCCAGGCGTGCAGACTCGAATCGATTGACGTCGTTGCGGAAGTCATGAGACCAAGAACTGACGCCCTCCACCGCTGCTCTATAGTAAAGATGCGCCCTCGTCGAGGCGGTCTTGCCTTGGACGGCGCGAGCCTCCCAATCTCTTAAGGCGAGTTCCCCCCATTGGTTAATGGCAAGAACGATTAGACTATCTTTATTGGGCGCAATCTTGTAGAGAGACGAGGCCGAGCAATGCAGCTTGGCAGCCATTTCTGAAATCGTGACCTTCGAGAATCCCTGTGTCTTGATGATCTCCATCACACCATCTAGGAGTTCCTTGCG
>DATIXC010000100.1:0-7423 GCA_035518995.1 Methanomassiliicoccales archaeon
TCCTCGGACGAGGTCACGTGCCCATCCGCAAGGGTGACCTGGTAAAAGGGCACGGACTTGGTCACGGTCTCGGCCGAGGCGTCGATGTGGAAGCGGAACTCCAGGTTCTCCACGACACCGTCCTCCGCGGTTCCGTTGCGGTACGCCCCCAGCTCTGGGTCCCAGACCTTGGCGTAGGGGACGTCCTGAGCGCTCAGCGAGAAGGTGAAGGACTTGCTATGGTTCTGTTCGTTCACGTTGGTCTCGACGTCTGATAGCGTCCAAGCCCTTTTGAGGTCGACATACTTGTACACTGGCTCGAAGCTTCCCGTGCCGGACCAGAGGGTGGGGCCGCTGAAGTCGAACAGACCGTTACCGGCCCCGTAGTTGCCCAAGATCGGCACATTGTAGCCGGTGTCGTCGAACTCCAGCAGGGCGAACAGGGACTGGCCGAAGGCCGTGAGGACGGGTATCGGCACCTGGTTGAGGATGGTCTTCCCGTCCTCATTGACCACCTGTGCGCCGCCCAGGTAGCGCAGGTTGGCGCTGACGATGGTGATGGGCGCCGGATGCCCCTCGGTGCCGTAGACCACGCCAAACCAAGCGTAGTTGATGCCGTCGGTCATATTGACGGCCACGTAGCTCCCGCCGTTCCATTCGTTCGTAGTGCCGGTCTCGAGCTTGATCCTATCCATGGGACCAGGCTCGCTCGCAGCGCTCACGATGCCGCTCAGACCTCCGGCGAGGAGGATGAGCGCCAACGTGAGCGAAGCGCTTGCGATGAGGATTGCTTTCATCTTTGCACCTCATTGAGCTTGACGGCAGCAGCCATAATGAGGTGCCACCTAGGATTGTTACTCAACAATCTTACCTATCTCTTTAAATACACGGACCTCAAGTTCCAAGGGAATGAGCCAGAGGGACGTCCGTGCCGTCGACAACCCCATAACCGCCGTCTTCGACCTCGCGGACGAGGTGAACCGGGAGGTGCCCAGGATTCGCAAGCTGGTGACCTATGCCACCGTGTTCATCGGCGCTTGGTTGGTCATATCCTTCATACTCATGTTGGTTCTGCTCTTCAGCAATCCGGTCCTTGGTCTGGTCGTGCTCCTGCTCTTCGTCATCGGCATCCTCGCCCTGGCCATGCTCAGGAACCTGGGTGACTTCATGCGCTACTACAGCCTGCGCCATGCGGCCATCGTCCGGGTCAGGAACGACGACCCCGTCATCTACGTCCCCAAGGGCGAGACGGCGGTGGCGAGGCTGTTGGAGCACATCAGGGCCCGTAATCCATCCATGGCGGGTGCCATAGCTTCCCGGCAATACCAGGCGCCCTCCATACAAAGGGGGGCCTCCTCCGTCTTCTACAGCTTCGATGCGTACTTGTCATCCAAGCCTGGTGCGCTATGGAAAGTCCTTGGCCTAGGGTACCCGGGTTACCAGCTGTTCATCAAGTGCTTCCAGTCCCCTCCGAGGCCCGAGGACCTGGCCTCGCTCCAGCGGGCCGCCGAGGACGTCTCCCAGGCGACCAAGCTCCCTCCCTCCAGGGTCATAGCCCTCTGGACCAGGTCATCGGACCAAGACCTCAGCGAGGACGCCTACCAATTCCTCATCGGGGCCACGGTGAGGTTCTCCCACCGGACCAAGAACTTCGCAAGCTCTCTGGAGCTGATCATCGAGAACCATGACGGGACCTACGAGTTCATCCCCTATGTGGCGGAGGGCGGCTACTTCTCCGCCCCCCGAGCCCAATGAGGCAGGCTGCGGTAGCGGTAATGCTCCCTGATCTGCTCCCGGTATATGGACAGATAGAATTCGTTGTACTTGCGGACGTAGAGGACCCCCTCGCGGGTGATGAAGACCTCATAATGGCCCTCCTTCTCCACAATCTCGACCAGGCGATCCTCCTGGAGCTTCTCCAGCACCTTGTTGGTCATGAAGTGGTTGGAGCGGATCTCGTGCTTGATCTCCTCTTTGGAGAGACCGCGCCCATGGCTGGCCAGGATGGAGTCGAGCTTTCCCTCCAGCCCCTCCTGGTACAGGTCAAACCCCAGCTCGGAGACTAGCCTGTTTAGGGTGAAGCAGCAGTAGATCTTGTGGTCCTTGTAGGTCTTGGACATCCCAGGGCTCGAGCATATATCCGAGGGGCCTTACAAATTAGTTACGAGCTGGCCATCTAAATGAGCTTGCCCGTCGCGGACAGGATGAAGTAGGCGCCGAAAACGAGCATGATGCCCCCGGATGCCACGAAGAGCCACTTGTGCCACTTGGCGGCCCACAGGTCCTTGGAGCGGTTCACAGAAAACGAAACGGCCAGATACCATATCAGGTCCATGCTCACGTGGACGATGATGAACAGCGGCAGCATGAACCATCCGAAGACCACGGCGCCCGCCACCAGGGCGGCGCCGGCCGTCGCCCACCAGATCAACCAGTATGGATTGGCGATGGTCATGATGAGGCCCGAGCTAACGACCTTGCCCTTGCTCTCGTCGCACACCAGGATGGACTCATTGCGGGAGCGCAGAAGGCCCGCGCCCATGTACATCAGGACCCCGCCCCCGACCAGGCCCACGAAGATGAAAACCGCCTCATCCTGCAGGACGGCTCCGAGGCCAAGGAAGATGGCCACGATGAGGGGGACCTCTATCAGCGCATGGCCCAAGGCGATCCTCGCGCCCGCCCTCGGGTCCTGGTAGCCTTTGCATATGGTCGTGGCGAGAAGGGGGCCTGGAGCCATCACCCCGCTGAGCGAGATGAGCGCCACCATCCCCAGGTAGAGCGCGGCTTCCGCCGAATCGGCCATCGCCCCTCAATGAGCATTCCATATTAAGATGTTGAGCAGCATGTGGCATATCTCATCTGTACCACTGGTCCGAGCGGTCCACGTACTCCGTCGGCTCCACCTCCAGGATGGTGAGGCGCTCGACATCGATCACTTGGACGCTGTGGATGTGGGCGTTGATGAGCTCGTCGTTGGATACGGGCGGGTTTGAGTAGTACGTGTCGCAGTAGCGCTTGACCGCGTCTATCTCCGATGGTTCCCTGGTGCGGGAGGGCTTGGTGAGCATCCTCGGTATGGGCATGACGTAGTGGGCGGGGGACCCCAAGGAGAACTTGTTGCAGAAGTTGGAATACCTGGCGATCTTGGAGGCGATGCGGGCCTTGATGTAGTCAACTGGGTCGAGGGCGTGCGAAGGGGGCACGTATCCGGTCTCCACCTCTACGATGAAGGTCCCCATCCCCTTCCTGGCGAAGACGTCGCAGGTCAGCCCTGATTCCAGGACGTGCTCCAATGAGACCTCGTAGCCGTCCTGAACCAGGTACTTGGCCACGACCAGCTCGAGCACGGAGTGGTTGATCTTGAGCATGTTCCGCTCCCTCAGGTCCTTCAGCCTTTGGGCCAGGGAGGGCAGCTGTGCCCTCAGCTCGGGCGTTCCTTCCTCTAGCATCCTTTGGATGAGCTGGTCTACGTCCTTCTCGTATACGTTCTGCGACTCCCTCGCCTTCTTCCCAGGAGCGGTCTGGTTGTCTGAAAGGGCCATTATACTCGTCCGCGTAGCACTTCTGGCTAGATGAACTATTTGCACTCCCTGCTTACGATGAGCGTGAGCGTGGACCTTATTCCCTTGAGCTTGCGGACCTTGGTGGTCACGCAGCTCTCGAGCAGCTCCATGGTCTCGGCCCTTACCCTCGCCACCACGTCATACACCCCGTACACAAGGAACGCCTTCTCCACCTCGGGCAGCTTGCAGAGCTCGTTCAAGATGTCCATCTCCTTGCCGATGTCGGAGTTGATAAGAACGATGGCCGTGGGCATGTGCCTCGTCGTAAAACATTGTTGGCGGTGTTACTTCAACTTGTTGCCTCCTGCGCCACAAATAAATAGGGCGATCGCTCTGGCCAAGGATGGCGTCCGGGTGGACCGATTAGTCCAGCATCTCGCGCAGGATGAAGATAAGAGGGTCAGCCGATCCGCGAGGAAGTGACGATCCCTATGAGTGCAGACTGCTCCGGACGGCCCCGCCTATCGCGATCAAGGTGCTCGTGTCATTCCTTCGACCCAGGATTTAAATATCACCGCTTACAGCTATTGTCACTGGGGTGCGGGAATTTGACTGCGCCGTGCGGAAGGGTTTGCGCGGATTGCCCCATCTTCGGGACGTCCTGCGAGGGTTGCGAGAGGGAGATGAGCTTCTCCTACTCCTACCACTGCAGGAACTACGATCGGAAGCCGTCAGGGGAGGCACAGGAGTGCACCGGAATGCCGTGCAAGGTGGTGGATGGCAAGGTGTGCCTTTGCCCTCTGATCGTCCAGAAGAGCCTGAAATCGTTGATCAGCAACGGTCCAGGCCCTAACACTCCGGTCGAATAGAAACTCTCCTTCGAGAAGCGCCCCACACTCACCTTCCAGGCTTGCCGCGCGCCTTTCCTTTTTTTTTACTTTCTGCTCCGCCGTACCCTTATCTCGGCACCAGGTGTCTCTCCAGACTCGATGTACCTCTTCCCGGCCTTTATGCTCGTGACCTGGGAATCATCAGGAAGCAATATGTTCGCCAGCCCGTCCAGGAGTGCCCGGATCAGCTTGTCCAGGTCCGGCCTCTTGGTGTTCGACCTCACCTTCTTGGGGAGGCTCTTGGGCCTGCTGAAGAGGAACAGGGCCTCAACCTCGTAGCCGCTACCCTTGTCCTGTTTGAAGAAGGAGACCGCCCGGGATTCGTTGGCCCGCTGGGCTTCGGTCGCTATCCTCAGCTGCCATTGCTTGGTGTTCTTGTTCGTGGTGGTTGTGACCACCCTCTCGATCTTCTTTACATAGAAGGAACGGGTGCTGCCCTTGGGCTGGGGCTCACCCGCCACGAAAAAGCGGATCTCGTCCTCGACCTCGTCCCCAGTCTCGACCAGGTCTTCGACCGGACTGCGTTCGTAGCCATCCATCGCTCTCTCTCGCTATGGAACGGAATGCGATGCTTTGAACCCTTGCCTTGGCCGCAGGCTCAAGGGATCAGGCGGTTGCGGTCCCGGGGGAACAGGATGGTCTCCCGGATGTTGGGGAGCCCGAGCATCTTCTGCACCAGCCTTTCCACGCCCAGTCCCCATCCTCCATGCGGAGGCATGCCGTACGCGAAAGCGTTGGTGTAGAATTTGAACGCCTCCGGGTCCAGCCCCTTCTTCACGAACCTCTGGACCAGGCGATCATAGCGGTGCTCCCTTTGGCCGCCGGAGGCGATCTCCTGACCGCAATAGTCCAGGTCGAATGAGTAGGAGTACGGGGTCCCGTCCTTCTCCATGATGTAGAAGGGCTTGGCCTCCTCCGGGTACTCCACGATCCAATAGATGTCGTAGCCTTCGGCGGCCATGATCTGGCCGAGTGCCTTCTCGCCCTCGGTCCCCAGATCGTCCCCGATATTCAGGTCCATCCCCTGGCCCTGGACCCTCTCGACTGCGTCCGCGTACGTGATCACGGGGTAGGGCGTCTTGGGGACCCTTACCTGCGTCCCCAGCTTGGTCAAGTGCTCGGTGGCTTGCCTCGCCACCCCCTCCACGGTGTGCTGCACGCATCCCTCGAGTACATCCAAGACATCGCGCATGGAGCTGATGTGCGACATCTCGGCGTCGAACGATATGAACTCGGAGACGTGCCGGATGGTGTCCGACGGCTCGGCGCGGAAGGCGGGACCGATCTCGAAGACCCGATCGAGGCCGGTGGACATTAGCATCTGCTTGTAGAGCTGAGGGCTCTGGGCGAGGTATGCCTTCTTCCCGAAATAGTCGATGCTGAAGAGCGTCGCCCCGCCTTCGGCGCCCGAGGCCACGATCTTGGGGGTGAACACCTCGACGAAACCGTTCTTGATCAGGTACTCGTCGATCAATCTGAGTGCGACCGATTTGATCTCGAAAACCGCCCTTACGTCAGGCTTCCGCAGGTCCATGAACCGCTGGTCGAACCTGGTCTCTGGCTCGACGCTGACCTTGTCGACGACCCCCATCGGCAGCGGGGACTGGGCGGGGCTGGTCACGTCCATGAGGATGGGAACGAGCTCGAAGCCCGCCTTGGCCTGCTCGCTTCTCTTGACCACTCCAGTGATGCGAGCCACGCTCTCCCTTGATAACGAGGTCATCGCGGAAAAGAGCTCAGGAGGCACCTTCTTCTTCGGGACCGCCACTTGAACGACTCCATAGCGGTCGCGCACGATGACGAAGGTGATCCCACCCAGCGCCCTGACTTCCTGGACCCATCCCTCGATCGTTATCTCCTTCTCGAAGTCCTCCGCACCGATGCTCTTCGAGTAGCGAATGACCGCAGACACTCCTTTCCCTCCCTTGCCGGATGTCCCCGAACATATTTAAGCGGATGGCTAGGGAGAAAATCGAACTGGTGCTCGACCCGTCTTTCAAGTATCACGCGGGATTCCGGCAAGCTTATAATATATTGTGTTTCAATAGTGGCCCTCATGTCAGTCAAGGTAACCATCAACCATGACGAGTGCACCAGCTGTGGCCTCTGCTACAACGATGAATGCCCGGAGGTCTTCGAGGAGGGCGAGGAGGGGCTGTCGACCCTGAAAGCCCCATTCAGGAAGGGGGGCGCGACCGACGGGGAGATCCCGGACGACAAGAAGGGATGCGCCCAGAACGCGGCTGATGCATGCCCCGTGTCCGCGATAACCGTTGGCTGAGCGGAACGTCAGGGGGGAGCACGGCCCCCATCGAACATTTTTCGGTCCTTGAGGAAAACATGGTCCGAGGCCGAGCCGTCCTCGCCTTAAGCCAGACCTCGAGGAACGTCTGGTGAAGTATTTTATATAGCCATTGCATTCTTAAATCGTCAACCAGAGGGATGCTCATGCCAGACAAGATAACCGTCTCAGTGATTAAGGCCGATGTGGGGTCGGTCGTCGGACACTCCCGCCCTCACCCGAAAATGATGGCGAGGTGCGAGGAGGTCCTCCGGGACAGCGTGAGGGCCGGGACCCTGAACGATTTCTACGTCACCAGGGTGGGGGATGACATCAACCTGTACATGACCCACAACAAGGGAGAGAACCATCCAGATGTGCACGGAGTGGCCTGGGAAGCATTCCGCCTGGCAGCCAAGATGGCCAAGGACATGAAGCTCTATGCCGCCGGCCAGGACATCCTTAAGGACGCGTTCTCGGGCAACGTCAGGGGAATGGGCCCTGGCGCAGCGGAGATGGAGTTCGTGGAGCGGGGCTCCGAGCCGGTGCTCTTCTTCATGGCCGACAAGACCGAGCCCTCATCGTACTCTTTGCCACTGACCCGCATCTTCATGGACCCCTTCACCACCACCGGCCTGGTGATAGACCCTCGGGCTCACGAGGGCTTCAAGTTCGAGATCGTCGACGTCATGGACTGCAAAAAGGTGGTCATGAGCTCTCCAGAGGAGATCTACGACATCCTTACCTTGCTGGGCGACACCACGCGC